>JAFIER010000112.1 GCA_020832465.1 Bernardetiaceae bacterium | reverse complement strand
TCATCAAGTTGGTTATATTATTCAAAATATCCCAAAGCCTCCTCCAAATTGCCCAAGCTCTCTTGCGTTTGCCCTAATTTTTCGTAGGAAATCGCTGAGCCGTTTTTAAAAGATACATTCGTAGGATAGGCGGCGTAAAGTTCTTTTTCAAGTTGGTTATATTTTTCAAAATATCCCAAAGCCTCCCCCAAATTGCCCAAGCTCGCTTGCACCTCCCCTAATTTGGAGTAGGAAATTGCTAAGCTGTTTTTAAAAGATACATTCGTAGGATAGGCGGCGTAAAGTTCTTTTTCAAGTTGATTATATTTTTCAAAATATCCCAAAGCCTCCCCCAAATTGCCCAAGCTCACTTGCGTTTGCCCTAATTTTTCGTAGGAAATCGCTAAGGAGTTTTTGAAATCGGGGCTGTCTGGGTTTTGTGTTACTAATTTTTGAGCTAAATTTTCATACTTTTTGTAAAAATGAAGGGCTTGGCTCAAATTGCCTGTGGTCTGGTAAAAACTGCCTATTCTTTCGCACAAAATAGAAAAACGGCTATTGGGTTCGGCAAAATAACTCACCACACTCTCGGCATAGCGGCTGTAAAGGGTGGAGTATTTGTAGTTTTCTTGGTGGTAGTTAGGATTATCTCGCCAATTCAGTTCATCAATCAAAAACTGAATCATTTTTTCGCAGTCGGCATAGAGTCGGTGTTGGTTTTTGTGTCGGGTGATTTCAGCGAGCAGAGCGTGCATTCTAAATCCACCTTCTGTGGGAGGAGCATTTAGCCAACCTTTTTTATGGAGTTGTTGGGCTTGATGCTGCCAGTGGTCTTCGGTTTTGCCCAGTATCTTTGCCCACGTATCTTTGTCTATGATTTCGTCGGGTATGACGCTGTAATTATTGAGCAAATACAGTTCTGCTTCTTTTAAGTCTTCCAAAGGAAAAATCTCTAAAAGGTAGGTAAATAAATGCTCAATGTCCTTTTGTCCGCTATGTTGCGTTTCTATATCGGCATAGTCCGAAATATTTAATCCCTTCTCGGCTAAGGTTTGGTTGAGTTTTTCTAAACTCCATCCTAAGTGGCGTGCATTTTTAGCCACCAACTCTATCGCCAATACGTGATAACGCAATCTATTTATAATTTTCTCGACTTCTTCTTTTTGCACTTGACTTAGCTCTTGGGTCTCTAAGCCAAAATATAGGGCAAAAATGCGTAGGGCATCTTCTGGTGTAAGCTCGATAAGCTCATACTCTTTGGCGTGCCTGACACGCTCCCGGCTCGTCGTGATGATACGCCATCCTGCGGCAGCTAATTGTTGCAAAATTTGCGTATTCTTTGTCGGCACATCGTCGATGACCAAAAGGCGGTTGGTTCGGCTTTTTCCTTTGGCTTGCAAGTTGAGTAGTGCATTGGCTATCAAACCCAATACCTTATCTGAGCGTTCGGGGTCTTCTTTAGGAATTTGATTGATTGCATCGTTGAGGTCTAAGTTATCTAAAAGTGCTGGGTGTGAAAGTGTTGCCAGCATATCTTTTTGTTGCCCTTCCAAAAAGATGTAAAAGTCAAAATCCAAACACTTGCGAATAAAATATTCCCTTGCCAAAGCCGATTTACCGATACCCCCAATACCTTTGACACTCAAAATATGTGTGTGGTTATTTTGGGTAATCAAAGCATTGAGCTGCCCGAGTTCCTTCTCTCTACCTTCAAAAGCTCCTTGCGGCGGAAAGGAAGTCAAAAGCCGCCTGACCTCCTTTTCCTTTCCTTGAAAAACTTGGGTAATATACTGATTTTCAATATAAGTTTGGGCATTGATTTGCCGCTCGATATAATCTCTCATAGTTTTATTCTTCAATGCGAATCAAAAACTCCTCGATGCCCTCCATATTTTCTTTCAAATTCGTACTGCTACGCACTTGTTTTAACGTAACTTTACTCAAAGAATAGTAATTTGCTTTTGCGTTATATAAAATTTTATACGCTTTGATTGCAAAAGTAATTGGTTTGACACTTTTATAGTTTAATTCGTTACTTGCACTATTATTTATGGCATTATTTGCACTAACTTTCCCCACATACTCTTCTAAAATTTCTGCGCTAATGCCGCTGTTGCCATCAAAATCAGAAGCATCACGAATATAAAATTCTGTTGTCTGTATTACTTCGGTAATAACATAAATTTTACCCTCTTGTATTTTTTGCATATAGCCAGACACAGATTTAGCTTTTTTGTGCAAATTTAGATAATCTTCCAGCAACACTACATTCGTATTCAAAACTTGCGGTGTTTTGAAGTTATAAAGCAATTTTGTCGCTGCTTTGAGTTTTCCTTCAATATCAGCACCAGCACCTACAATGTTTTTCAATCCGCTCAAATTAAAACCAGCATTAGCCGATAAAATATCTCTACCCTTAAAATGAGGAACATTTTGTGGCTGACTGATTTCAGGATATACACCTCTCTTCTTTTTTTTAGGAAAAATGCTGTAAATATTCGCATTAAGCGAATCGGCAGATTCGGAAACACCTAACAAACGGTTACTAAGGCTTCTGAAAAAACTTGTTTCTGTCTTTTCTAAAATGTCTAAAGGCAAAAAGTTAGGCTTAGGTAACTGTAGCCACGTATAGCCTAATTCGGAAATAATACTTAGATTTTTCATTGTATTTGATTACTTGATATTTTTATTATAAATCTAATTTTTCTTCATCCAGCCAAATTTCTACAATATTGTCATCATCGGGAAAATCAGTTTCAAGAACTGCCATTGCGCCATTAAAAGCCTCCTCTACAGTTCTTCCCTCACTTAACCCGATATAGATACCTTCAGCAAAAGCAACGGCTTCATCGCTTCCGACTGATAGCTGATTACCTATGACGTAAATTCCTAAAGATGAAATGTCTTTGGCTTGTTCTGCAGAATAACAGCTATTGAGTAAAACTAATCTAACGGAATCTTTAACAGGTTTAAAAATTCTGGTTATTAAAGTCTTACTTTTTAGAAGTTGTGACTGGTTATCTTTGGTACTTATTTCTATTCCTTCTTTTGTACCATGTCCTGAAAAATGAACAATATTGGGCTTTTTTCCGATTTCTCGAACTAAACTTCTAATGGTAATTGCCAGTTCAGGCATTAAAAACTCATAGTTATCTCGTGCTGAACCTTTTTCCATCTCTTCTTTAATTTTTCTAAACTCTTTTTGACTTGAGGTACGAACCAAGTCATCAGGACTTGCAGCAAGGAAAAGAATTTTTTGCTTTGCTGGGATTTTCTTAGTACTTTCCCCATGAATAGCTTGATTTTCAATGTAGGTACTTTTATCTCCCATATTGATCTGTCGTTCTATTTTATCTCTGCCTATGAAGTCGCCTTGTGTGTCCTCCTTTTGTTCGGAGGTTGATAAAATTTTATCCACTTCTCTTGCAAATATTTCTAATTTTTGAGGAAAATCCCAAGGGGCTTGCCCACTCATAAGCATTCTTTTGAATTGGGAATAAGTAGATTTCAAATCTTTAGGCATCGCTACCTTATCCATCTCCTCAAAATAGCTCGAGATATTGGCATTTTCGAGGTGCTCAAGTGCTTTTCTGATATTTGGTGCTACCATACTTCAAAAGTGGGAAATTTTGTGTTTAAATCGTTGTGAGGTGCAATTTAAAAAAATCCCCTTAAAAACCCTTACAATTATTTCGCATTTTTTACATTTTTTTTGTTTTGAGCTTTACAAATCGGGGGGGGCGAAAAAAAACTTTTTAATTTGTAAAGCCGAATTTGTAAAGTCTGTCTAATGGTTCAATCCTACAAATCCTGATGCAAACAAAAAAAACGCATCTCCCTATCAAAAATAAGGAGATGCGCTGCTTCTGTTTTGCAAATACAGTTGTAAATATCTTCTGTGCAAAAGCGTATAAAGTTAATCCTCGCGCTCAGCCACAGTCGTTACGACCTTCTTAGGTGTGAATAATTGTGTGATATTATCAGCAATCAAATACATCGCCGGTACAATAACCAATGTTAAGAAAGTGGCAAATACTAAACCATAAATTACAGTCCAAGCCATCGGACCCCAAAAAATAGCATTATCACCACCCATAAAAATATCAGGCTCAAAACGAGCTAAAAGTCCAAAAAAGTCAATATTCAGACCAATAGCCAGCGGAATAAGTCCTAAAACTGTTGTAATCGCAGTGAGCAATACAGGACGTAAACGGGTATAACCACCCTCAATAAGACACTCAATAAGTTCTACCTTCTGCAAACGCTCCTCCTCACTAAGTCCGAGTTCGCGCTTTCGGCGTTCGCGCACTAAGTCAGTATAGTCAATAAGTACGATGGCATTATTTACAACTACGCCCGCCAAAGAAATGACACCTACCCCCGTCATAATAATGACAAAGTTCATATTGAAAATGGCTAATCCCAAAAATACACCAATCGTACTGAAAATAACCGATGCCATAATGATAAAGGGCTTCACCAATGAGTTAAACTGCGATACCAATATCAAAAATATGGCACTTACTGCAATTAAAAGCGCATTGCTCAAGAATGCCAAAGACTTAGCCTGCTCCTCCTGCTCACCCGTAAACTTATAGCTATAACCATCAGGTAACTCAAAACTCTGCAATGACCCCTTGAGCTTCTCTACAATTTCATTGGCATTATAACCCTCCAAAATATTAGAATTTACGGCTACCATACGGTCTAAATTTTTACGTTTTACAGCACCAAAGGTTGTATTATACTCTAAATCAGCTACGGCAGAAATAGGAATTTTTTGATAACGACCTTGATTATTACGAAAAGTAATATTTTGATTCATAAGCGTCGAGAGGTCATTGCGATACTTTTCATCGAGTCGCAATTGTATGGGATAATCTTCATCTTTTTCTTTGTATTTCGAGACTTCTTTTCCAAAGAGTGCGGTACGCAAAGTTGTCGCTACCATTACGGTAGAGAGTCCAAACTGTCGTGCTTTATCCCTATCAATATTGACCAAAAGCTCTGGTTTGCCGATTTCAGCATCTACTTGCAAACCATCTAAACCATCGATTTGCTTGCTTGCAATAAAGGCTTTCATGCGCTCTGCTTGCTCGAGTAGGACGTTGTAGCTATCTCCAATGATTTCGATATTGATAGGTTTTCCTACGGGCGGTCCGGCAGCGTCTTTATCAGTTCTTACACTTAATCCAGGTACTTTTTGGGCTTCCGTAGCGAGTGCTTTCATTGCTTCGGAGGTAGATAATCCTTTTCGGAATTGAAAATCTACGAAAGCAATCGAGATGCGCATTCGGTGTGGCGTAGCTCCTCCTCCGCCCATTGCACCAGCATTGACATCTTGCGTTCCTTCGCCTACGTTAATGACAATAGATTCTATAATTTCTTTGTATGGAGTCATTACGTCGTACACGATTTTTTCCATACGCTCGGATATTTTATTCGTTTTTTCTATATCCGTTCCGAGTGGTGCTTCGGCATAAAGATAGACATAACCCGGTTCGTTGCTTGGAAAAAGCTCAACATTAGGCTGCCTTAAGCCAACTAATACAATACTACCAAAAAGCAAAAATACCATTCCGACAAGGAAAACATAAGGCATAACACCACCGAGTGCAAATTTTAAGACACTCAAATAAGCGCGCTCTATGCGTGTAAGAAGCACGTTCTGAAACCAATGGGCAGCAGGCGTGAGTATATATACATTGGCAAGTGTAATCCCTCCGAGTAACATCAAAATATTAGCAACTGTGTAAGTAGGCATCAAAAAGTAAAGCGGAATAGCTACACCAATGGCAGCCAAACTCATGATGAGCTTACCTTTGGTTATTTTTTTCTTGACGTTTGTATGCTCTACTTTCATAAACTGCGAAGCAATCACAGGATTGATAATCAAGCCCACAAAAAGCGATGAGGCAAGTACGATAATCAGCGTAATCGGTAAGTACTTCATAAACTCACCCATAATGCCGCCCCAAAAAGCAAGGGGTACGAAGGCAGCCAAAGTCGTTGCCGTGGAGCTAATAATAGGCCAAGCTACTTCGCCTACCCCCTGCTTAGCAGCCTCTTTGGCAGTGAGTCCTGTTTCCATAAGTCGGTAAGTATTTTCTACTACCACAATGGCATTATCCACAAGCATACCGAGTGCCAAGATTAAGGCAAAAAGCACGACCATATTGATGGTTACACCCGCCAAATTGAGTATAATAAATGCCAAAAGCATAGATAGCGGTATGGCAATACCTACAAATAGGGCATTGCGTAAGCCCATAAAGAAAAGCAATACGGCTACTACCAAAATTACCCCCGATATAATGCTATTTTCTAAATTAGCAATTTGCATTTTCATTTTTTTAGACTGGTCGTTAGTAAGCGCAATCTCGAGGTTTTTGGGGAGGTGGTTTTTCTGTGCATCAGCAAGGATTTTATCAATTGCTTCTGAGGCTTCGATAAGATTTTCACCACTTCGTTTCTTGACTTGCATCGAGACTACGGGCTGCCCGCCACGCTCAAAATCATTGGTAGTGAGGCGTGCAAAACTTTTGCGTTCCTCAAAAGCATCTACGACTGTAGCTACATCTTTGAGATAAACAGGATTACCTTTTTCAGATTTGACGATGATATTCTCGAGCTGTTCGACTTTTGTAAACTCACCTGATACGCGCATCGAGCGGCGGTAGTCGCCAGTGCGCAGTTCGCCCGTAGATATGGTAAGATTTTCGTTGGCAATAGCGCCTTCTATGTCTCCAAAACTTACTTGCAATGCAGACATACGATATACATCGGCATTGATTTGAATTTCACGTTCCATATCGCCTGTAATAACGACTTCCGAAACTTGTGGTAAATCCTCGATTTTATCCTCTAAATATTCAGCATATTCTTTGAGCTTAGCGAGCTCGAAATCACCAGAGAGGTTAATCACTACTACGGGTACTTCCGAGAGGTCGAGTTCCATGACATTGGGGTCTCGGTCGAGGTCAGAAGGCAATTCGCTTTTAGCTTTATCTACGGCATCTTTGACATCATTTACAGCTTTGCGAATATCGACCTTTTCGTTAAACTCGATAATCACTACGGATACATCTTGCGATGATGTAGAGTTGATTTTAGTTACATCTTTTACAGATTTTAACTCTTTTTCAATCGGACGCGTTACCAAATTTTCTATATCAATGGGCGAGTTTCCTGGGTAAATCGTATTGATATACACGGTCGGAATAACCACTTCGGGAAACTGCTCCTTAGGCATACGAATATAAGATAGCAAGCCCGCCATGACAATAATGGCAGTGAGGATAAATACACTCGTACTGTTTTTTACAGAAAAGGAGGATAATCCAAAGTATTTAATTTTGTGATTTTCGGATTCCATAATTTATTTTTTGTATTCTGATGGTAAATGGTAAAAATTTTTGAGTAAAAATTTTGTTCTACTTTTCGGCTACTTTTTCTTTTTTCTCCGTTTGTATTTGGTGAAGACAGCAAACACAAACGGCGTAGTTTTGAAATGCACCCAGCAAAAGTAATTTAGGCTTACTTTTCAGCAACTTGCTTTTCCTGTGTATTAGGCTGCCCTGCTACGACGCTTACCTCTTCGCCGTCTGTAACCTCATTATAGCCTTTAAAAACAAGCATTTCCGAACCGCTAAGTCCTTCTTCTACAAGGGTTTTTCCTTCGTAAGATTTACCCGTCGTGATAATGACTTTTTTGACAATGTAATTTTCACCTTGCTTTTCAGCAATATAAACAAAGCTATTACCGTCAGTTCCACGCTGTATTAAATGCGTCGGTACTGATACTGCATTTTCTTTGCTAAAATCATTGATGCGCACCCTTGCAATCGCATTGGGTTTGAAGTTTCCATCGCTATTGGAGAGCATCACTTGCACTTTAAAAGTACGATTATCAGGATTTACAGTTTGCCCAATAAAACTCACTTTTTCCTTTCGGTTCATATCTAATGAAGGTAAAATTACTTCTACAATGTCTCCAATTTTGATTTTACCCAAATATCGCTCGGAGACGTCAGCCGTTACTTTTACTTGCTCGATATTGACAAGGCGCATCATCGGCATAGCAGGATTTGCCATTTCGCCTTTGCGAGCTATGACCTCTTCTATAATACCACTAATAGGTGCGATTACTTTTCCTTTGGAAAGTTGGTTATTGAGCACTTCAATATTTTTTTCTAAGGATTCTTTTTGATTTTTGGCTTGTAAGTACTCGATTTCAGAACCGATATTTTGGTCCCAAAGTGTTTTTCTTTTTTCGTAAGTTGTCGTAGCAAGTTCGAGGCGTGTGCGGAGCTCGGAGATATTGCGCGATACGCTCTCTGCATCGAGGGTAGCAAGGGTCTGTCCGGCACTGACTCTGTCTCCCTCTTTGACAAGTAGATTGGTAATTACACCTTGCATTTCGGGCGTTACCAAAATATTTTTATCAGATTCTACTTGTCCCTGCACTTCGATGAAATGCTTAAAAGTATCATTGGCTAAAGGCAAAACTTCAATAGGGCGAATCTTCTTGGTCGTGTTCAACAAACCGACTTCTGCTTCGAGCGCAGTAATTTCGGCTTGCAAGGCAGCGAGCTGTTTTTGTTTTTCAGTAAGTTGTTTTCGCTTACCCTCTGGCGTATTATCTTGCTCGGCTTGCGAGCCGCAGCCTATAAGCAATGTAGCTAAGGCAAGCGCAAATATGCTTTTAAATATAAAATTTGAATATCTCATGGCAATAAATTTTGCGATTTTGTTATGAATCAAAAAAGGTTTCAAAAAGTGTAATAATAATGTTCTGGTGGCTTATTTTCGTGGGTAAAGCGTTCCCTTGGCTTTCTCGAGTTCTATTTTAGTAATTACGGCATCATAAAGTGCGGCGTAATAATTTGTTTCTGCTTCTTTATAAGAAGTTTCGGCATCGAGTACTTCGAGGTTTGAGCCTAATCCTTCTTTGTATTTGATTTGAGCTACCCTAAATATTTCGGCAGCGAGCTCCATATTTTCTTTTTGGCTCTCGAGTGTTTCGATATTATTGAGCAGCTCTACGGCAGTTTGATTGACTTGAAAATGTACGCTTCTTTCAAAATCCTTCATTTGATTTTGAATTTTGCGATACTCGAGCTTATTGGCTTGAATTTGATACTTTTTTCTAAATCCATCAAAAATAGGCACTTGCAAGCGCACGCCCAATGCACCAAATCCAAACCAGCGGTCGCCGACGTTAGCAAAATCGCTAAAAGTTTGGGCAGCCGTATTGGCACCATAAGTAGCAAAAAAAGTAAGTTTGGGCAAGTACTGCATTTCTATATTCTTCGTTTGCAACTGATTAAGCTCACGCTGTACGTTGAGAATAGAGTACTCTATGCGCTTTTGAGGCTCGGGTCTAAGGTCGGTGAGCAGTGCTTCTCTATCTAAGGACAAATCGCGCAAGCTACCGCTAATCGTAATTTTATCATCTTGGTATAAGCCCATTTGAAATTTGAGAATTTGCATACTGACTTCCAAAATTCGCTCAAAATTTCGCTTTTGGGTATTGATATTGTTAAGTGTTACTTTAATGCGGTCTGCATCAATTTTTTCAGCAAATCCTGTTTCATAAAGTGCCTTTGTTTGGCGATAAAGCGTATCCAAACGGTTACTATTTTTTTCTAAAAGGGCAAGGCGTTCACGATTGACAAGCACACTATAATAGGCTTTGCTTACGGCTTCTGCGACTTCAATAGCATTCTGCTCAATACTTTTTTGCGAAAGCTCTGTATAAGTCTTAGCAGCTTTCAAACCCAAAAAATACGCCCCATCAAACACCATTTGTGTAAGCTCGGCCTGCCCCTGACCGCTGTATTTGGGTTGTAATGGCACAGGTACAAAGTTGGGATTATCAAAATTCGGTGGCGGTGCATTGCCCGAAGGGTCTGGGAATATAAAATCAGGAAAAAATGCTTGCTGTACTTTGTAGTTGAGCGAAAGTTGCAAATTGGCATTTACCTGTGGCAACCCCTGCGACCTGACTTCACCGACTTGCTCATAAGCAATTTCGTTGTCTAAGCGGGCATTAGCCATAGTGAGACTACGAGTGATGGCGTACTCTATGCACTCTTCAAGTGAGAGATTATCGAGCTCAACAGGCTCGCCACCTTGAGCGCGAACTGCGTTACTGCTCGCCAGTCCTAAGCTCAATGCTAATATCAGATGTAGAAAAAAATGCGAACGTATCATTTAGATAAAATTATGAAAATTATGAAAGTAATTAAGTTTTTGTTTTGTATAATAAAATCTTGAAAAGACGTTTTTATGGCTTTTTTTGCGTTGCTTGCATAGCATTGGGGCACAGCCCTATGAGTTTTTCTTTGAGCTGCACTGCGCCTTTCTCTGAAAGCATACCCGTAATAAAATGCCTGAGCAACTGCGCTTGCACCTCCACAACACTAAACTCTTCGCGTGGAAAACAATCCGTATCAAAGGCAAGCTGTGTGAGCTCGAGGCGCACTTTGGCAAAAATACGAGGGTCTATATCCTGCCGATAAATGCCATCATCAATGCCTCTTTGTATGTTTTGACAAATAATTTTGTAATACACATTTTCTTTGTAATGCAAATACACTTTCCAAGCCGCTGGATAATATTTCTTGAGGTCATAGAGCAAAGAAGGGTGAAAACTTTGCATTAAATTACGACTGATTTCTATGATAGTTATGAGTTCTTGTATCGCATTAGGACTTTCAGCGGCAGCTTTTTCAAAAAGTTGCCGTTCGGCATCTAATTGCACATGCGTAACGAGTGAGATAATCTCAGCTTTATTTTTAAAATGCTGATACAAAGTTTTTTTCGAAATGCCTAAGTGCGATGCCATATCGTCCATCGTTACACTGCGCACGCCATATCGCATGCAAAGTGCAGCTATTTGTTTCAAAATTTCTAACTTTTCTGTATCGATGTGCAAACTGTTCAATATCTTATCTGTTGTTATCATAAATTATGTGTAAAGCCAAAGGCTAATTGCTTTGCAAAACTATGGAAACTTTTTTCACTATCAAAGTTTCCATAGTTTATAGTTTCTTAAAACGAGACTTTTAGATTTTTGTTTAAAAAATCTGTTTTTTTTGAAAAAAAGTTTGTGCTCATTGCACCTTCAAGTTGTTATTTATTGATTATCAAATATATAAAACCCATGGCAGTGTCTTCAAAAATCAAATTATTATCCGCAGAGGATAGCGGCCGTATTATAGAAATGGCTTGGGAAGACCGTACGCCTTTTGATGCTATCGAGGCTCAGTTTTCGCTCAGCGAACAAGAAGTTATTCGGCTTATGCGCAGGGAGTTGCGCCGCAAATCTTTTGAGCGGTGGCGCAAGCGTGTGCAGGGGCGTAGCACAAAACACAGCGCACAAAGCAATGCAGAGCGTTTTCGATGCTCACGTCAGCGCAGTATATCCAACAACCAAATCGCTAAACGTTAAATCAAGTAGGCATTCGAAATAACATTTCTTAAAGAAATGTTATTTCGAATGCCTAAAAATTCGCATTTGCAACGTATTAAGCTGTTTTTTCGTCTTTGTTTAGGTACGAGTACAAAAAAAGTGTACGAATACAGAACTAAAAACAGGACTTACGGCTTATAAATTTTGCTAATCATTACTGACGTAAGGATTTAATTTTAGCAAAGTTCATTATTCCCAACAAAAAAAAAATCTTGTGGAGCAAAAACGTGAAGAAATAGATCCCACTATTCTTCAGGGTTGTCTAGCGGGCAAAGAGAAGTATCAAGAAATGCTGTATAAGCAGTATTACGGCTATGCTATGTCTGTCTGCCTGCGCTATTCAAACCATAAGGAGGAAGCCGCTGAAGTACTGAATGACAGTTTTTTGAAAGTTTTTAATAAGATACACCAATACGACCCCAAAAAATCTTTTAGGGGCTGGCTCAGGCGTATTCTTATCAATACATCTATTGATTACTACCGCCGAAACGAAAAGCATTACTACCATTCAGATGTAGAATCGGCAATGGCAGAGGAGTATGACCTCAATGTATTGGATAAACTCTCGGCAGAAGATATTTATAAAATTATTCAAAAACTGCCCGAAATTTATCGTATTACTTTCAATTTGTACGAAGTAGAAGGTTACTCGCACGAAGAGATTAGTCAGAAATTGGGAGTTCCGGCAGGTACTTCGCGCTCAAACCTATCACGTGCCAAGCAAAAGTTAAGAGAATTGGTAAAGCAACATTTAAAAGTGGAGTATGAAGTATATTTACGATAAAAAACTAAGCGAAATCTTTAAAAAGGCATTTGCAAATCACGAGCCTCCTTATGACCCGAGTGATTGGCGTGCTTTGCAGGGTAAATTGCGTGCGCAAAATCGTAAAAGAAAACGATACACTTGGTATAAGCGCAGTTTATTGTTGCTGCTGTTGCTGGGCTTTCTTTTCGTAGGAACTTGGCTTATTCAAAAGTCAGAAAGCCTGAAAAAAGAAGAAATAAAAATTGCCCAAACCCAAAGCGCTGCAAAGCTAAATGAGACGCAATACACAACAAACACCGAGAGCAAAGTCAAGCTAAGTGAGGGCGAGCATAATAACAATAAAAATGTAGATCAAAACATTGATAACCAAGATTATACAAAAAAAGGTGCGCAAAATACGCTACCTAATATTCCCTTGAGCAATAAGGCTCAAAATCAAAAGCCTGCCGATAAGCCACTAAATACCCAGCAGCAGAACGCACTGGATAGGAGTGCTATAGCATCAGCACAAGAAAAAGCGAGGTATGATGCTGATAAAGAACAACTTACAGCGCAAAATCAAAACAAAGAAACAAATCACGCAAATAAATTAGATATAACTACAAAAGCCCATAGCAATTGGCAGAGCGTAGATTTAGGCCTGACTTGGAAACAGCTACCACAAATCGTAGCACAAGCGGATTTGTCTTTAGATAGTTCGCAGTTGAGCAAAGAGGCGCAAGATTCGGCATTTATTGCACAAAAAACAAAAGCTAATTCGCCCTTGCGTTTGCGTTGGATAGCTTCTGGGCTTGCTATCGGGCCTACGGTTACGCGCAGTAAGCATGCTGGCTATAGCTCGCAAAATGTAAGTTTTCAAGTGGGCGTAACAAGCGATTTTTCACTCTCACAGCGACTCAGTTTAGCTACTGGCTTATATTATACGAAACGTCAGATGTCAATTTATCCTGAAAATAAGGAAATTATACCGACAAATAATCATACTTCAAACGATAATACCGTAACAATCAATCAAGAGCGCATAGGTGGTAGCTGGCAACTTATCGAGATGCCCGTACTTTTGCGTTATGATTTTCATCAAAAAAAGAATACCCGCTTTTTTGTAGGTGCTGGTTTTAATAATCTTTTTTATATTCACGAATATTATCGGGAAGATTTTTGGTTGCAATATAGCCAAGTGCCCGACCCTCGTGTAAGCCGTACGCAGCGCGTACTTTACGAGCGGGAGGCATCTAATGTCATAGACCTTGCTTCGATGCTTTATTTCTCGGCTGGTATCGAGACGCGCATCGGCAAAGGGCTCAGCTTACAAGTAGAACCCTATTGGCAACTGCCAGTACGTTCTCTTGGTTCGGAAGGGGTTTTTGTCCAAACAGGCGGTATAAACATGCGTTTGCAATATTCAAGACGCTGATTCAAACGCCTGATTTTGGATAAATTCATTTAATCAAATTAGCCGTTCTTTTTAAGGACGGCTAATTTTTTGTATTTTATATTTTTCGCCTATGTAGTTGGCATTGTAGTTGGTATTTTGGCATTTTTTAAGAGTAAAAAACTAACTTTTAGCGTTTTACTGCGTTCTGTAGTTAAGATGAATTTTTTACTTACAAGGTTCTCATTTTTTAGATATTCTATTGATTTAACAAGATACATTATGAGCGAAATACAAGCATCTTCTTACGATACAGTGCAGTGCCAAACGCTTCGTATTCCAGATACGAGTAAGCCTCGTGTGGTCATTATTGGTGGTGGATTTGCGGGTGTACATATTGCACGCGGTTTGGCAAAATCCCCTGTGCAGGTTGTTATGATTGATCGCTATAATTATCATACTTTTCAACCGCTATTGTATCAAGTAGCTACTTCGGGCTTAGAGCCAGATTCTATTGCAGCGCCTTTGCGTAAGATGCTCGAGAGCCAGTCTAATTTTCATTTTCGTATGGCTACGGTTACTCAAATCGATACCGAAGAGCAGCGTATTATAGCGAGTATTGGTTCATTGCGCTATGATTATTTGGTATTAGCCAATGGTTCTAAGACTAATTTTTATGGCAATGAATCTATTCGTCAGAAATCTTTTCCACTCAAGCAGCTCCCTCAGGCTTTGGATTTGCGTCATCATATTTTGAGTAGTCTGGAGCAGGCGATTTTGAGTAGTTCTATAGAGGAGCAGGATAGACTTATGAGTTTTGTTGTAGTGGGTGGCGGTCCGACGGGTGTGGAGGTAGCAGGTGCTTTAGGTGAGCTTAAGTTGCACGTACTTCCTAAGGATTATCCAGAGTTGGATTTGCGCCGTATGCGCATTCATTTAGTGGAGGGCACTGATAGCTTGCTCAATGGCATGTCTGCTGCTTCTGGTGAAGAGGCTGTAAAATATTTAGAGCGTTTTAGTGTGCAAGTATGGCTCAATACCTTAGTTTCAGATTATAATGATGACGTAGTCTATCTAAACAACGGCACTACCATCGATGCGCATACGCTGATTTGGGGCGCGGGTGTAATGGGCAACCTCATAGAGGGCTTAAATCCAGCATCTATTTTTCGCAATAATAGGGTCAAGATAGATGCCTATGGTAAAGTCGAGGGTTATGATAATATTTTTGCAGCCGGCGATATAGCGGCTTTGGTAACGGAGGAGTATCCACAAGGCCACCCTATGGTTGCGCCTGTGGCGATTCAGCAGGGTCAGCTATTAGCCAAAAATTTGAAAAAAATCGTAGAAAATAAGCAAGAGTTAGGCGCTTTTGTGTATAAAGACAAGGGCAGTATGGCAACTGTTGGGCGCAATCGCGCTGTAGTGGATTTAACAGATAAGATTCACTTTAAAGGTGTTTTTGCTTGGTTTGTATGGCTTTTTGTGCATTTAATGGCCATTGTAGGGTTTAGAAGTAAGCTCGTAGTGCTTACTAATTGGATTTGGAACTATCTAACCTACGACCGTGCGGCGCGGCTTATTATTCGCCCTTTTGTAGATGTCAAAAATGAAAGAAGGGCAGAGGAGTGATAGGTCTGAAGTCGTACGCTTGAAAATTTAATTTTACGATTATTGAGAAAAGCCTTAACAAAAAGTTATTTTTTGCTAAGGCTTTTGTATTTTTGTTACAAATTAGCTCGAAATGCCATAAAAACTAACTTCTTTTGCGACTATTCAAAAACATAAAACATTATACAGAGCTACATTTCATTGTATTTCTGAATGGATTAGTACCAACGATTGCTTTACAAATCAATCTTTCGGCGCTTGAAATTGTATTTTTGCGTACACTTATGGCAATTGCATTGCTTGCTATGGTGCTCTCTGCTACGGGCGTTTCGTTTAGGGTTTCTTTTCGTATGTTTATAGGGCTGTTGCTTACGGGCTTTACAATTTCTTTTTATTGGGTATTGCTTATATTTTCGGCACAAATTTCTAATGCTTCTGTTAGTCTTATCGGTATAGCTTCTTCGCCTTTATGGGTGAGTTTGATACAGTATATCACACGTCAAAAGCAACTGTCTTTTGGAGAGTTGCTTACAAGCGCAGCGGCTATTTTTGGTATTTATATTATTTTGAGTGGTGATATGTATTATGGTTGGGGCTTTTATGTAGCATTAGCAGGCGGTTTTTTTGCCGCTTGCGTAACGGTATTGAATGCCTTTTTTGCGCCTAAGCACGCCCCCATGCTCAGTGCATTTTATCAAATGATAGGGGCATGCCTCGGCACGGTCATCGGTATTACTTTGATTTGGAATTATACGCCTGATTTGCTTAGCTTTGATGCTACCTGGGGCGATATCGGACTTATCCTTGTGCTGGCTGCTTTGATTTCGGTGTATGCCTACTCGGCCCTTATCAAACTTTTGCGCACAATTTCGCCTTTTACCGTGGCATTAGTAAATAATCTGTCCCCTATTTATGGTATGCTCGCTGCTTTGATTGTTTCACGTGAAAGCGAAATTATGAATGGTTATTTTTATGCGGGTTCTTTGATTTTGATTGTATCAGTCGTCGCTCGCCCGCTCGTTAATAATTATTTTACCGACCTGATAGACAAAAATAAAGACAAAAATAAAGCTGAAGAGCAGCCGAAAGAGGATGCTGAAAAAAAACAAGAATAAATCCAAGGTAGTCTTAAAGATGTAATGCTCAAAGTCTTTCAAAACTAACAGTTCTCAAAGAACTGTTAGTTCTAAGCATTACTTGTTATACACTACCAAATCCAATACTTGGACTTGAGGGTGTACGACAACTTTGCTAAATTAGCTCAGAAATAACATTT
>JAFIER010000167.1 GCA_020832465.1 Bernardetiaceae bacterium | reverse complement strand
AAAATCAGCTTACAGAAGCTAAAATAAAATGTAAGATTATAAATGTTTTTACAAATATTGGAATGCCTAAAACTATCAAAATTTTAAAAAATTAGACAGAATTTAATGAGGTGGTAACGACACGTTGCAACAACGCCACTTATATTTGCAAAGCTATCTTTTCGTAGGGAACGAATCGCCTGCTGCGCGGTGGCTCGTGGAACAACAACCCCGACAACTGCCGTGTGGCGAACCGCAACAACAACAACCCCGACAACCGTAACAACAACAACGGCTGCCGCTTGTTTGCTCTCCCTGTAGCTTAAATGAGGTATGGAGTATACCACAGTTGAACAGAAAAGTATAGCCTTCTTCGATTATCGAAGATAAATACGAGCAGTTTTTTTATAACTGTCACCCAATCTATCTTTAGTAGGGCAACTGGAAGCTGTCTCGAAAGAGGTCGAAAAAACCTATAAGGTTGGTTAAAACCTTATAGGTTTAATTTTGAATACTCTTAAGTATCGTACCTTTTAGGGTGCGTCGGTTTTTGCAATTAGATTTCACACCCTGAAGGGTATGATACAAAAATAGACAATCACATGGCTCAAAAAGACGAACAAAAAGATAAAAAAGAAGACAAACACCTCAGCCTTTCAAAATCTAAATCTATAGATTGGAATGCGCTATGGGCACAAGTAAAGAAAGACCAAATCGAGACCTTGGATTTGACAAAATCTGCGATTTCGGAAGTGGTATTTCCTGATTTTGAGTTGCGCTCTTTGCGCTTTATAGATATGAGCTACAATGAGTCCGAAATTCGGACGTTTAAGCTGCCAGCAAAGTATTTTCCGAACCTAACTTACCTATACCTTTTTGAGGCAAAACTCCAGCACTTCGAGGTAGAAGGCAGTCTGGAACAGCTCAATACGCTGCATTTGGCAGGCAATGCCCTTACTGATTTTTCGCTCTCACCAGCCCAGCTCCCTAAGTTAGAAATCCTCTACCTCAAAGGCAACCCCCTCGAGAATATCCCCAAAGAAGTATTTGATGTAAAGGATAATGATTATGCTTTCAAAAATGTGTGGGGTGATGTGGGGAATTATTTGAAGGATTTTAAAAAAGAAGATGCCGTGTATTTGCACGAAGGCAAATTGATTCTTATCGGTAATGGGGAGGTGGGCAAGACATCTATTCGTATTAGGCTTTTAGATTTAGAGGGGAAGAAAACAGATGACGACCTTCCGAAACAACCCGACCGCACTATCGGTATAGATTTAGCCGTAGATACTTATAAAGTGTTATCGCTTGCGCCAGAGGTTACAAAATTGGAAAATCCTATAGATTTTGAGTTACATATTTGGGACTTCGGTGGTCAAGGCAAATATCGTGAGGTGCAGCAATTGTTTTGTTCACGCAAATCGCTGTATTTGTTTGTAACCTCTACGGACGACAAAGCGAAGGAATCGGATTATTACGTAGGTTATGAGTACTGGCTTTCTATGGTAAATGCTTTCAACTACGATAAGGAAAGCGAGCAGTTTAGCCCTATTATCTATGTGCTCAACAAAATTGATATGGCGAGTGATAGCAGTAGCAAAACAATCAATGAAACCGATGTGCAAACCTATTTTAAAAATGTAAAAGACTTTGTTAAGATAGGTTGCAAGCCCTTGCATAATTTTGATAGTTTGAGGCAGCTTATTCGTAAGCACATTCCCAATATGGGAAGTGATATTTTTAAGACACCTTTCAAAAAGTCTTGGATAGACATAAAAGAATTTTTAGAGAAAAAACAAGAAAGTGGCAAAACACACTTGTTCTATACTGAATATATCACCGAATGCGAAAAGAAGGGTATAAACAAAGATGAGGCAAAAACGCTAATCAATACGCTCGAGCGCATGGGTTATGTGGTGTATTATGGCGATAACCCTCGTTTGAAAGATTGGATTATCCTGAGTCCTTTATGGATAAAAGATGCAATTTATAAAGTTCTATATGCTGGCGATGAGCAGCTTAACGATAAGACAATCATCAAAGATGGAAAGTTATATCCCGATTATTTATCTGAAATATGGAAAGAATACGAAACGCCTCGACCTTGGTATCAGCGTTTTAGCAACCTGTTTAAATCCAAAACGAAAAAATATACCAACGAGGAGCAGGATAAGCTTTTTGAGTTGATGCTGGCTTACGATTTTTGTTATGAAACAAAAGATAATTTTGATAAAACTTACTACGTAGTGCCTGCACTGTTGCCAGTAGAAAGACCTATTAAAGCCGACCGACTTTTTGGTTCTGATTCTCTTATTTATGAAATTAAGTTTGTGTATAGCCCGTTTATTCCTGCGGGCACGCTCAATAAGCTCACGGTTCGTTTGCACGAGTACATTTATAGTGATTGGAAATGGAAAAATGGCGTGGTTTTAGAATTTCCAAATTTTAGCGCAAATTATGCCGAAATTACAGAATCTTGGCAAGAAAAAACAGTACATCTGCGATTAAGAGGTGCGAGTTTGCACGGTTTGTATCAATTGATTTACAAAGAACTGCTTTCACTGAATCAACAACTCAAAGCTACTAAGTTTTTGAGCAAATTAGATTTGAGTGTATATGTGAAATACAGAGACAAGTTTCAGCCCTTGAGTCAGCTCAAAGATTTTGGCGTGGATTTGTCTGATTATGATTTTATGACACAAGACAGCAAGTCAATGGAGCAGTCCGCAAACAAAAATGACCCAGACACAGACCTAAAAGTAGCCCTTTTAAATCACGTTACCGAAAACGAATTTTATAAAGTCTTTGAAAAAATGCAAGCGAATACAGAAAAGTTTGAAGGCTATCAGAGTTATCGAGACAATTTCATGCAGAATGATTTAGAAGGTCGCACTTTGGAAACCTTCAAACAAAGACTAAAAATCTTCATTAATATGCGTTTGCCTTAGGGGCTTAGCCATAATAGACTTCGTTCTGTTTCGTTAGACAAAAAGAAACAATATTGGGCTATATTTCAACTTTTTTGGGTTGTTTTTCGTTCTAATAAAAAATTATTCATCGCCAAAAATACAAAATTATGGACAAAACTATTAAAGGAATTTTTAAAGATGGTAAGGTTATCTTACAGGAAGCCCCTCCTACTACAGAAGATAGCCAAGTATTGGTTATGTTTGTAGAAGAAACCTCAAAAAAGCCTAAAACAAGAGGTGTTCGTTTAGGCAGTTTAGCTGGAAAAGGCTATAGCATTCCTGATGATTTTAATGCTCCTCTTGATGATTTAAAAGATTATATGTAAATGTTGTATGAAAAAATATCTTATTGATACCCAAATATTGATTTGGAGTATGATAGAACCTGAAAAAATTTATGTCTCAGTTAGAGAAATTTTAGCGAATAATGATATTTTTATAAGTCAAGTTTCTCTTTTTGAAATAGCTATTAAGCAAAAAATAGGTAAACTTCCGGCTCTTGATTTACCTATAAATCTTTATAAAAAAGCGTTTAGCATAAAATTTTAGGGTAGTCTTAAAGAT
>JAFIER010000104.1 GCA_020832465.1 Bernardetiaceae bacterium | reverse complement strand
AAAAATTATGAAAGAAGAGTTTATAGTCTTATGGAAAAATTGTACTTTTATATTTGCCAGATGGATAGATATTCAAGTGTCTTATAGTCAGACACTTAGAAAAATCATCGGGTAGAGTAGGATAACTTTTAAATCGGAGTTATAGTAATCGTGATTTCTTGTGTTTTTAAACCCATTTGTCTCTAAAAAGAGTCTAACCTGCTCTAAATCTGTTTCTTGATTACTTTGAACAAAGTGTTGTTCTACAACAGCACATAACTCAAGTTCCATTTCAGAAAATCCTATAAGTTTGTATGAGGTAGATGGAAAAAAGAAATTATGCAACAACAAGTTCAGTAGATAGTCTTTCCAATACTCATAAAAAACACCTCGATTGAACTTTATAACAGTTTGTCTATCAGACATAAAGAAGACTTTTTGTTCAGCCCCTTCTGCTACATATAAGTCTTGATTTGGTGGTTTTATCCAACAGTTTTGTTGTTTTGCCCATTCCCTAAGTTCCCTTTCTTCGTCTTTTCTTTCGAGCTTTGCTGCCGAAGACGTGCTACCTGTGCTTGCACTTCGGCTAAGGATAGCTTGGGCTGCTCGGATAAGATTTTGGCGTTCTGAGCTTGCAGTTCTTTGAAGGTAAGTTTGTAACTCTTCATATAAAGACATAGTTTTAAGTGATTTAGCTATGGGTATATCCACAAAATTTGTACCGTAGTTAGGGTTATATTCCTTAGAATCTACCCACAAAATTCCAACACTTTTTCAATGACAAAATCCTGCTCTGCCTCTGTGAGTGTCGGATACATAGGCAACGATAGCGCATGTGCATAATAGTTTTCCGCTTCGGGCATCGCACCTTTTTGATAGCCCAAACTTTGGTAATAAGGCAAGGTATGCACAGGGATATAATGCACCTGCGCAAAAATCTGGTGTGTGCGCAAGTAATCATACAAACCTTTGCGGTCTTCTACCTGAATGACGTAAAGGTGGTAGGCGTGTTTGATTTGTGCTTTGGGATATTGAAAAAAACAGACTTTGCTGTTTCTGAAAGCCTCATCATAACGGGCTGCAATTGCCTGCCTTCTTTGCAGTCCTGCCTCTGCTCGCTCGAGCTGGGAGATGCCCAAGGCAGCCAAAATATCAGGCATGCGGTAGTTATAGCCCAAGGTCTGCATTTCGTAATACCAACCGCCGTGATTTTCGTGTAGCAAATCAGGATTTTTGGTGATGCCATGCGTGCGCAAAAGTTGTAATTTATCGTACAAATCTTTGCGATTGGTCGTAATCATGCCGCCCTCACCGCAGGCAATGTGCTTGACAGGGTGAAAAGAAAAAATGGCTAAGTCGGCATAAGCACCATTTCCACAAGTTTGTTTTTCGCCTTTGGAATCTATAAAATAGCCCCCTGGCGCGTGGCAAGCGTCCTCGATAATCCAAAGTCCGTACTCGTCGGCTAAGGCACGCACCTTTTCCAAATCTACGGGCAGCCCCATGAAATCTACGGGAATGATGCCTGCAAATGTGCCTTTGGGGTGCGCTTGCAAAAGATTTTCTATCTTTTCTAAGTCAATCAGTGCCGTTTTGGGGTCTATATCGGCAAAAAAAACTTCGCCCCCGCAATAGCGCACACAGTTTGCCGAAGCGGCAAAAGTGATAGGCGTAGTAATGACTTTTGTACCTTGCTCTACCCCCAATGCTAAGGCACAGAGGTGCAGAGCTGCTGTACCATTAGAAAGCGCAACGGCATATTTTGCGCCTACATATTGGGCAAATTTTTCTTCAAACTCGGCAATTTTGGGACCTTGCGTGAGGAAGTCATGCTTTAAAGTTTCGACGACAGCGTCGATATCTTTTTGTGTAACGTGCTGTCTTCCATAAGGTATTGACATAAATTTAGGCTTCAAAATTAGGATCTACATAATTTTTTATCAAGGTGCGTATTTCTTCTACGGATAGAAAAACATCATTTTCACCTGAGTTATAAGAAAATCCTTTGGCAACGGGCTGTGCATTGTAATACTTGAGGTATTTTTCCATGACCTGTTCTTGGGTTTTGAAAGGCATACTCGGCAATATGATATAATGCTTATGAGTTTTGATGGTGTTGAAGGAATCCGTAAGGGTAATCATTTCTTCGTGTAGCTTTTCGCCGGGTCTTATACCTACAATTTCTTGCTTGCAGTTGGGGGCTATGGCTGTCGCCAAATCCGTAATGCGATAAGAAGGGATTTTAGGTACAAAAATTTCTCCACCTATGGCGTGCTCGAGGGCATAGAGTACTAAATCAACACCTTCTTCGAGCGAGATATTAAACCTTGTCATATCGGCGTGCGTGATGGGAAGTATGCCTGTATTTTTCCGTCCCATAAAAAATGGAATGACCGAGCCACGTGATCCCATGACATTACCATAACGCACGACCGAAAAGTTAATATCGTGGTTTCCTTTCATGTTATTAGCAGCGACGAATAGCTTATCGGAGCAAAGTTTTGTTGCGCCGTAGAGATTGATAGGAGCTGCGGCTTTGTCTGTGGAGAGTGCTACTACTTTTTTTACGCCGCTATCAATAGCAGTTTCGATAATATTTTGTGCACCGAGGACATTGGTTTTGATACACTCAAAGGGATTGTATTCAGCCGTCGGTACTTGCTTCAAAGCGGCGGCGTGTATAATAACATCAACGCCTTCGAAGGCTCTTTTGAGTCTGTCTTTATCGCGCACGTCGCCGATATAATAGCGCATAGCGGGATAGGTTTGAGGTGGAAATTCCTGCGCCATTTCAAACTGCTTAAGCTCGTCGCGCGAAAGGATAATGAGTTTTTTAATGTCTGGATAGCGTTTGAGCAGGGTTTTAGTAAACATTTTACCAAAAGAACCCGTGCCTCCCGTAATCAATACCGATTTATTATTGAGCATAATGAATTTGCATATACAAGAAAAAAAGAAATGCCTATAAAAGCAAATTTATAGCTTTTATAGCAAAGATGCAAATTAAGATTAAGAAATAACATTTCCGAGAGAAATGTTATTGCTTAATCCTTTTTCAAAATTTTGTCAATGCTCTATTTCCTCTACAAAAACTTCATCTTTGACAAAAACAAGCGTGTAAGTGCGTAATTTTTTCTTGGTACTTAGTGTAGGGTCGGCATCTAAATATTTTAGGACTTGGTTTCTTGCCTCTTGCTGCTGCTTAGCCAGTTGTTTCTCTGAAAAGTCAGATTTTTTGATGTATTTAATCTCAAAAATATACTCATTGGCTACGGTACGATTTTCGGGTGCGAGCAGCAGTAAATCTATATAACCAGCGGCAGTTTCTCTCTCGCTGACAATTACGTAAATATTGGCAACAGAGAGAAAACTCATCATCAAAACTTTGATATATTTTTCGTCAAAATTTTGATAATCTCGATTGGATAGCTTTGACAATATCAATTGTATCAAATCCAAAAAGGGACGAATATCCCCCCGTGCCATATCAGCGACCCTATCTGAGACCTTCAATTCGCTATGATTCAATGATTCTCTTTTGACAACTAAATGCGCAAAATATGCCCAATGTAACTCTTTAATGACATAATTTGGTATGCAAAACCGCACACGCCCTGTGTACGGGTCTTCGCCCTGAATGGTCAGATAGCCCATATAAAATAGCAGGCTCGTAAATTGATTGTCTGCAAAATCAATTTCGAAGGAAAACTGCCTTACTAAATTATCTTCGACAAATCCGTTATTTAAAATTTCACCGATAAGCTCATAATTTTTTTCGGTATTTTGCACCTTCAAGAGCGATTTGAGTTTGCCATAATCAGGTGCAATATTGAGGTCAAGCATCTCGTTGGGATAGTTTTGTGTTCGTTGAAAATGCTTGCAAAAGTACAAAACCATGTCCGAGTTATAAATCCGAGCGTCTGCGTGTTTATGAAAACGATAGCCATCATACCAATGTTTCAAATCTTTTAAAAGCTCATTTTTTTTGTTTTTGTTTTCTAAAATTAAGTCTATAATCTGTGCCACTTCTTTTTCTGTAAAGCCCATCATATCGTGAAAGGCTACTTCTTCGTTCAAAAAGGTGGATATATTAAAGCCACTTGTCAGCGAGTCGAGTGTGAGTGGTGCTACGCCCGTGATGAATATTCTATCTACAATGCCTTGCTGTGTGGCAGTTTTTATTGCTTCATAAAATTTACGTACATATCCGTTTTGGCTTACTGCACTTTGAAATTGATTTAAATCTTGTGTAAGCAGTTCGTTCGTAAAGTGGTCGTACTCGTCGAGAATAAGGTAGATTTTACTGCCTTCGTAAGATTCAAAAAATCGTTTTACTGCTCCCTCTGGCGTGGACTGGCTTTCTATTATTTCAATTTGAGCTATATCAAAAACCTTATAAAGAAGATTAAATCCTACTAAATACGTTTTTACAGTTTCTAAAAAACCTTGATATGCAGATTCAGGCGTTCTTGTATCTATCCCGGAGAAATCCATTTTGAGCACGGCAAACTGGTTAGCGAGTGGGGTCGGATTTTTGCCGATATAATACTTACCAAAAAGCGAGTTAAATTTATCTTTGTGTTCTTTACCGTAGTAATACTCTAAAACCGAGACAAACAAACTCTTACCCATACGACGAGGACGTAGAAAACTGAAATACTTATCACCCCAGTTTTCAAGCTGCTCTATATAAGGCGTTTTATCCACAAAATAGTAGCCCTCTTCGGCAATACTGGCAAAATTACTTATACCATACGGAAATTTAATCTGTTTTTTCATAATTTATCTCTCTATTTCCTCTACAAAAACTTCATCTTTTACAAAAACAAGCGTGTAAGTGCGCAATTTTTTCTTGGTATTTAGTGTAGGGTCGGCATCTAAATATTTTAGGACTTGGTTTCTTGCCTCTTGCTGTTGCTTAGCTAGTTGTTTCTCTGAAAAGTCCGATTTTTTGATGTATTTAATCTCAAAAATATACTCATTGGCTACGGTACGATTTTCGGGTGCGAGCAGCAGTAAATCTATATAACCAGCGGCAGTTTCTCTCTCGCTGACAATTACATAAATATTGGCGACGGAGAGAAAACTCATCATCAAAACTTTGATATATTTTTCGTCAAAATTTTGATAATCTCGATTGGATAGTTTTTTCAGTACTAATTTCATCAAATCCAAAAAGGGACGAATATCGCCCCGTGCCATATCAGCGACCCTATCCGAGACCTTTAAATCGTTGTGATTCAAGGCTTCTCGCGCTACGACTATATGGGCAAAATATGCCCAATGCAACTCTTTGATGACATAGTTCGGTATGCAAAAGCGCACCCTTCCTGTGTAAGGGTCTTCACCTTTGATGGTCAAATATCCCATATAAAACAGCAGGCTCGTAAATTGATTGTTCGAGAAGCCTATCTCGAAAGAAAACTGACGCACCAAATCATCTTCTACAAAATCTTGGTTCAAAACTTTAGCTATCAGTTCATAATTTTTCTCTGTATCTTGTACCTCCAAAAGCGATTTGAGTTTGCTATAATCAGGGGCGATATTGAGGTCAAGCATATTCTTAGGATACTTTTGGTAACGCTGAAAATGTTTGCAAAAATACAATACCATATCTGAATTATAGACTTTACTTGGTGCTTCTTCGTGAAATCTGTAACCATTATACCAATACTGCAAATCTTTCAAAAGCTCATTTTTCTTACTTTTATCTTCTAAAATTAAGTCAATAATTTGCGCTACTTGTTCTTCCGTAAAGCCCATCATATCGTGAAAGGCTACTTCTTCGTTCAAAAAGGTGGATATATTGAATCCACTTGTCAGCGAGTCGAGTGTGAGTGGTGCTACGCCCGTGATGAATATTCTATCTACAATGCCTTGCTGTGTGGCAGTTTTTATTGCTTCATAAAATTTACGTACATATCCGTTTTGGCTTACTGCACTTTGAAATTTATTTAAATCTTGTGTAAGCAGTTCGTTCGTAAAGTGGTCGTACTCGTCGAGAATAAGGTAGATTTTTTCACATCTACTGCTATTTTTATACAATCGAATCAACTCTCTAATGACAAATTCTGGAGTGCTCAACTGTCTTATTAGAGTTTCGTCTTCTTTTCCAAAAATTTTATATTTATCATTGAACGTCAGGATATACGTTTTTACAGTTTCTAAAAAACCTTGATATGCAGATTCAGGCGTTCTTGTATCTATCCCGGAGAAATCCATTTTGAGCACGGCAAACTGGTTAGCGAGTGGGGTCGGATTTTTGCCGATAT
>JAFIER010000094.1 GCA_020832465.1 Bernardetiaceae bacterium | reverse complement strand
GAGCATTACATCTTTAAGACTACCTAAAATTTTTAAGACTTAGCTTGTGAATTCAAGTTTAACTTTAATAGTCAGTGGCAAATATAAAATCAATTTTTGTAATTACAAAATTGTAGTGCAATCATTTTGCAAACTACTTACATAAATGCCTATATTGTTACTCAGCGGTCATACTGCTACACATTTTTACATAGTCTGAGGTTGGCAAACCCCACATTATGGAAAAATCGGTTTAGCAATACGCTGCCCTCTTATCCATTTTATTGCTAACTCGGGCTTTTACTTTTTGATAAAATGACGAATATTGTACGTAAAAACAAGCATAGCATAGCGATTAAGCACCAATGAACGAATATCTTCGACATAAATTTCACTCACATTACGCGCTATATTATTATTTTGATTGAGCACATCAAAAACCGTAGCTTTAATTTCCCCCCGCTCATTTTTAAATATTTTCTTACCTGCACTCAAAGTGAGCAACATAAAACTTTGATTAAATTCTTGGGATAAGCCTCTAAAAAGTTGGTGTGTAGCATTAGCTTCCAACAAAAAAACTTTACCAAAAATCCAGATACCCTTAGCATTTGTAGCCTGCGAAAAGAAATCATTATTGAGCTGTGATTGCAAGGAGTTGCGCACAATATTATAACTTGCACGGTAGCTCACCGTAAAATCTACACGCTCACTGATATTACTGCTCAAAGTAATGCCTTGACTAAGATTGTAGTTATTAGAAAAATTAAGTTGCTCGTTGATAAGTCCGGGTAGGCGGTTGTAGCTAAGCCCACCATTAAAGTTGAGGTTAGATTTAAGCATTTTAATGGGTTTGCCATAGGCATAGAAAGCATTAAGGCTGTGATTACCATCGAGATTGACGGGGCGAATGAGCTGCCCACCCTGAAAGAGTGTAATGCCTTCGGAGAGCACTGTATCGCGGCGTGCGATAAGGCTCGCATTTGTAACGTAGTTTTGTGTAAGACTTGCAGAGAGGTAAGCAAAAAAACTGCTTGCTTTGTCCATATTATTGCTCGAGTAGCGAAAAACGAAGCGGTGGGTATAGGATTGGTCTAAATCCTGATTCCCTGTTTGGAGTAGCAAAGGGTTGCTATTGTCTATCACATTTTGAAGCTGCGTAAGGCTTGGCGCATTCGTAGAGGTGCGGTAGAAAAGACGTAGATTCTTCTCATCACTAATTTTATAACGAAGCATCGCACGGGGGAGTACGTTATAAAAATTGCGATTTGTCTGTGCTTCAAACGGAAAAACTTGGTCACCACTCAACTGAGCGACTTGAAAATCAGTGCTTACCATTAAGTTAAGATTACCTTTGCGCAAGCGGTATCCTGTGCCAAGGCTATTTGTAAGGTAGCGGTTTTCAAAAGTATTGGAGAGCAAGCTATCCAAGCGGCTATAGCGTTGCTCGAAGGGGTCAAAGTTATTGATTTGGCGGTCAGCATCATTTTGGTTGTAACGTGTGCGATAGCTAAATTGCAAGTTCCCACCCTCTCCAAGTGGCTCTGTATATACTAAATTTGCCGAAAGGTTGTATCCTGTATTAAGGATTTCGTTGGTTTGATTGATAGAATCGCGTCTTATATTCTCTGCTTCGTAAAAAATATTATTTGCCAAAAGACTGCCTTCAGAGTAGTTATGCTGATAGCCGCCGCCGAGGTTAAGCGATAAGCTACGTCCTCTTTTGCCAAATCGATGGCGTAGCAGTAAGTTGTTGTTGGTATTTAGCCCATTGCCTAAGCTATTCAAGAGGTTTTCCCCTTCGTTGAGAGCAATAGCCTCCCTACCTAAAAAGTTGCGTAAATCCTGTGATTGGGTAGCCTCATTTTGTTGCAAACTTAGCGTAGGCGTAAATATGAGTGAAGTATTGCGTGAGAATTTATGTTCCATACGAAAATTCAACCGATGATTAAAATTTTGACTTTCAGAGATATTATTTTCATCGTAAAATTGGCTGCTATCAGCCTCAAGAAAATACTCTCGATTGATAAACTCTCGGTTTTGGTTGCCCTTAGCATTGAAAAAGTAACTTGCATTGACTTGCGTTTTTTCACCCCAGCTATCGCTATAATTTACACCAAAAGAATGCGTTGTGTTAATACCATTTTGTTGCCCAACGAGAAAATCATTGGCATTTCCACCTGCATTAAAACCGCCACGTCCACGTCCGCCTCTACCACGTCCGCCACGCCCTCTACCACCACCGCCACCGACTGCGCCGAGTAAGTCCTCGCCCGAGAAGTTTTGTTGGTTGATATTATTGCTAAGCCCTATGATGGAAATTCTGCGGTCGCCATTAAAGAAGTTGAGGTTGCCACCTGCGATGTACTCGCCCGTAGGTGAATAGCCTGCATATACTTTTCCGAATTGCCCATTGCGCATATCTTTTTTTGTAACGATATTGATACTTTTTTTGGTTTCTCCGTCATCGTATCCTGTAAATTGAGATTGTTCGCTTTGCCCGTCAAAGATTTCAATTTTATCAATAACTTCTGCGGGTAGGTTTTGAAGTGCAAGTCTTGGGTCGTCTCCAAAAAAGGGTTTGCCATCTACAAATACTTTTTGAACGGTTTCGCCCTGTGCTTTGACTTCCCCATTTTCGACGACTACACCGGGCATTTTTTCTAATAAATCTTGTGCACTTGCATTTTGCTGTGTTTTAAAGGCATCGGCATTAAAAGAGGTAGTATCGCCTTTTTGAATGGCAATAGGGAGTTTTTCTTCGATGTTGATTTCGGCTAAATCTTGCGTAGTAGGCTTTAGTTTGATGTCTGCCAATACCGTGGCATTTCTCGCCTCGAGCTTCAAAAGTTGGGTTTGATAAGCAATATAACTAATCTGTATGATGTAGTCGCCTCGGCGTAGGTCTGAAAATCCAAAAAGACCGTTTTCGTCTGTAATAGCTAACCCCTGCCGGCTTGAGTCGCGCATATTTAGAAGCAATACATTGGCACCAACAAGCGGGCTGTTATCACTTGCATCGAGCACTCGCCCTTGCACCTGAATGCTGCGCTGTGCTTGCAAGCTTTGAAAATCTGAAAACAACCCAAAAAATAAGAAAAAAGGCAATAGAAAAAAAAGTCGCAATGATAACATAAGTGTTTTTTGAAGAGGATAAATCAGTATCAGTATTTGAAGTTACGCATATAACGTCAAAACTATCTAAAAATAACATTTCTCTAAGAAATGTTATTTTTCAACAGGCTGATAGACAATAACTAACAGTTTTTTGAAAACTGTTAGTTATGAAATTGCGTAAATCCAGTCAGTATTTGTGCACTACTTGATAAAAAGAAGTTAGTATTTTGATAATCAAGTAGTTATTTTTTTGACATTCAGGGGCTTTGATTGCATGTCTATGCTAAGATGCTAAAGTTTGATCAAGGTTTAATTGCCTACGTAATTTTATTGGATAGGAAACAGAATTTTCAAGATTTTGGAATGCTTTGTGTTTATTTTTTCTTTTTACGATTAGAGAGGTACACGCCTGTGATAATAAGGAGCATACCGACAAGTTGCGCTATGCCAAAAGCCTCTGCGTCATTGATTCCCCATAAAATAGCTACTATCGGAATCAAATAAGTTACAGTAGTGGCAAAAACAGCGTCAGTAAGTTGAATGAGTTTGTTGAAAAGCACCAGTGCAAAACCAGTGCCTACCCACGCCAATATACTGATATAGCCGAGTGCTTTCCACGCACCCTGCAATTGCATTTGAGCCGTAAAATCCGTCATTAAAAGTCCTAATAAACCAAGAGGTAGTATGACGGCAAAAGAAGCTACTGCAAGTGGAAAAGGCGCAATATGACCGAGTTTTGATTTGATAATATTTGAGTTGATGCCATAGCAAAGCGTAGCTAAAAAGACTAAGAATACATAAGCATTTAGCGTTCCAAGTGAGCCATCTTCTTTGATAAGTGTGAGCCATACTGCGCCGAGCAATCCCAAAAAAATACCTAAAAATTGATTGCGCTTCGGTATTTGAGCAAAGAAAATCATACCCGCCAAAACCGCACAAATCGGCGTAAGCGCATTCAGAATGCCTGTAAGCGAACTGCTTAGGTTGGTTTGTGCTAAAGCAAAAAAATAGGAGGGCAAAAAGCTACCTAAGACCCCCGAAAGTAAAATAATACGCCAAGAAGCGGTATCTATTTTGCGTAGCTGTGGATACCCAAAAATTAAAAGCCCTATCCCTGCCAAAGACACCCGAAGCAAGCCTACCTGCTCGGGCGAAAAAACCTCAAGACCGCGCTTGATAAGGATAAAAGAACTACCCCATATCAGTGCTAAAGAAAATAAAAGTAGCCAAGGTAAATGTGACCAAGTGCTTAATTTGCGTAATTTTTCTTTCATATCAATTTTTTAATCGCTATTTTTATATCAAAACTAACATTAAGTGCTTGCTTTAGTTTGCTTATAGAAGCATTTTATCGCTTTTGTATAGGCTGCCCAGCTATTAGAGTAGTTTGTGCCACTATATTATGGAAAAATGGGCTTAGCAATAACATTTCTCAATGAAATGTTATTGTTGAGGCTGTTTAAAAATATTGCTTAAAACTCAATAAAATTAGCTTTTACAATAGCTACAGGTGTATATTTACTTGTGTGCTTTTGTAAGGCATTTATCAACCACCCCTTAATCCTCCTTGAAAAGGAGGGGAGTTTCGAGCTCCCCTCCTAAGATTAGCAGGGGCAGGGGGTGGTTGAAGGCTACATCTAAGAGGTAGAATTTTATTTTAACATAGTTTTTTAAACAACTTGGCTAATATCCAAACCGACTATAAAAGCAGCCAGCAAATCAAGCATGATAATGATTAAATATTTTCATGGGGTAAGCGACTGCTGCCTTTGCGTTTTACGAAGGTAAAAAATAAAAACAAATTTGTGCATAGATATGAAAAATATAGCATCTTATTTAGAGCATACGCTACTAAGTCCTGTTGTTACAGAAAAACAAATTGATAAGCTCATCGAAGAGGCCAACAGTTATTCATTTGTTGGTGTGTGTGTGCCTCCTTATTGGGTAAAGCGTGTTAGACGGAATTTAGCTTCTCCGCAGCAGGCTGTTGTTACTGTTATTGGATTTCCTTTTGGATACAACCGCACCGATACCAAAATCAGGGAAATAGAAGTTGCTTTGGCTGATGGGGCTGATGAGGTAGATATGGTCATGACGCTTTCTGCTTTTGCAAGTGGTAACGACCATTGGGTAAAGACTGAAATTGCCCGTGCTGCACAATGTGCACACGAGGCTGAAAAGCTATTAAAAGTCATTATCGAGACTGCTTATTGGAGTGCTGAACAGACTTTGAGGGCGGCACAGCTTTGTGCGCAAGGCGGTGCTGACTTTGTCAAGACTTCTACGGGTTTTGCCTCAGCAGGTGCGCAGCTCAAAGATGTACGATTATTGCGTGAAGCATTACCCTTAGAAATAGGCATTAAAGCCTCAGGTGGAATCCGTACGCTCGAGCAAGCAGTGGCTTTTATTGAGGCTGGTGCTGAGCGGATTGGCACTTCTGCTGGTGTAAGTATTTGCCAAGCGGCATTATAAGCATTATATCATACTACTTAAGACCTTTACCAATAAGCACGGTTAGTGCTATTACAATGATTTTAAAGGAAGCAGGTCTATGCTGGTGTTTTTTACACTTACTCTAATATGCAATTTTAACAAAATTTTCTCGAGGTTTTGAAAAGCAATACAACATTTTTACGTATAGGAAAAAAACTCCGTTTGCCACAACGCACTTGGGTCATGGGCATTCTCAACGCTACGCCTGATTCTTTTTATGAGGGTAGCCGTGTGGTTGCGGTTTCTGAAGCCTTCAAACGTGCGCAGCAGATGCTGGCAGAGGGCGCGGATATTTTAGATATTGGTGGTTACTCTTCTCGTCCGGGTGCGGGTCATATTTCAGAAAAAGAAGAACTCGAGCGCGTGCTTCCTTTGGTTCTTGAGCTGCGTAAACACTTTCCCGAGGCGGTCATTTCTATAGATACATTTAGGGCAAAAGTAGCGTATGAAGCTATAAAGGCTGGGGCTGATATAATCAATGATATTACAGCAGGGGCAGGCGATAGCCAAATGTGGAATAGGGTAGCAGATGTATCAGTGCCTTATATTGCTATGCACATGCGTGGTACACCCCAAACTATGCAGTCGCTTACGGATTATCGGGATTTGAGCGCCGAGCTTTTTGCTTATTTTGCAAGGCTCAAGCATCAGCTTTTCGGATTAGGTATATCTGATTTAATTATAGATCCAGGTTTTGGTTTTGCCAAAGAGCGACTTGATAATTTTCATTTGCTATCGGAGCTTGAGGGTTTTCATTTATTAGATTTGCCATTGCTTGTGGGGGTCTCGCGTAAGTCTATGATTTATAAAACCCTTGGAATAAGCCCCGCAGAAGCACTAAATGGCACTGTAGCTTTGCAAACTGTAGCTTGGGCAAAGGGTGCGCATATTTTGCGTGTGCATGATGTGCGCCCTGCTGTAGAGGCGTTGCACTTGCTCTCCCTACTCGAGAGAAGGAGGGCATAGCAGCGCCGCCAAGCAGGCTCAAATGACTGTTTGTGTTATGCCATAAAAGCCCTATTATTACGGATATTTTTACAAAAAGAAACAAATTTAGTGTGTACGACTTAGTTTTTGCTATTGGTTTTTTAGATATTCACTGGGTAGATATTTTAGATATTTTACTAGTCAGTGCCGTGCTTTTTAATTTTTATAAATTAGTACGAGGTACGGTTGCCCTACGTGTTTTTATTGGTTTTTTGTTGCTTTATTTTTTGTATTTGATTATACAAGCAACGGAGATGAAGCTACTTACTGCTATTTTGGGGCAGTTTATGGGTGTGGGTGTGATTGCCGTTGTGATTCTTTTCCAGCAAGAGATTAAACGATTTTTGGTATTGCTGGGGCGCACTACAGCCCTCAATGAGGGCGTATGGCAAAATATTTTTGGGCGTAAGGATAAGGGTGCGCATAGGCTCAATACAACAGCCCTGCTCGATGCCATGAAAACATTAGGCGGTACGAATACAGGTGCATTGATTGTTGTTTCGGCAAGTGATGAGCTGAATGTTTATGCCGAAACGGGCGATATCCTCGATGCCGAGCTTTCAAAAAGATTGCTTATTTCAATTTTTTTTAAGAATAGTCCATTGCACGATGGGGCGGTTATCCTGACTAATGGACGAATTAAGGCAGCCCGTTGCTTGCTACCCGTTTCACAAAGTGAAAATATTCCGCCCGCACTCGGCACACGCCATAGAGCTGCCATAGGCATGAGCGAGCAGACCTCTACTATGGTGTTAATTGTCTCTGAAGAAACAGGAGAAATGTCTATTGCTCACGAAGGAAAAATTTATTATAACCTCTCTACAAAAGAAATCAGAGAAGAGCTCAATCGTTTTCTAAATCAAAGTGCAGAGACTACTGACCTCTAATGGATAAATGAACATACTTTGATAGCACACAAAGCGTTATCAAAGTATGCTTATTCGTTCATTGCTACTCCTCCCCGCCAGCGTCTGAGTTGTTGTTTTTGTCCTTATCAAGCAGTGCAATCATTATCCAATAAGGCAATTTATAAGTAGGGTGCGTAACCGTATAGGCAAAGTATTTATCGCTGCGATAGTAGTGGGTTATGCTGTTATCTTTTGCATTGGCTTTGTCTTTGATATGTACAAGTCCTACTTTATCAAAATCTGCCAATACGGCATCAAAATATTTTTTTTCTCTAAAATGCACTTGGGTTTGATTGTATTTAATGCCTGGCATTTCGCTTATAGCATTAAACAAAACCGCTTGTACTTCATGCGGGTGGGCTTCGTGGTTGTCTTCTACTTTTCTTTTGTCTAACTCAAATGCCCACATATCATTGATGTCTGTTTCAACGGTATCAGATTTGAGATAGTGCCAGCCTTTTTGTGAAAGTTCTTTATCAATAATTCGTGAATCCTTAGATTCATGCAATGCGATAAGCTCGTTTAAAGTAAGTGCTTGCCCTTGCACGGATAAAAAAACTAAGGCAAAAATCAATACAAATAATATTCTCATGGTTTTGATAGAATTAAGAGGATAAAATGTTTTATAGTAAAATATTTTCGTAAATAAGGCTGCACAACCTAGCAGCCCTGATATTTTTTACTATGATAAACAAAAATTTAGCCTTAAGTTTCTCTGCCACTCGATTAAATTTCCGAGTTATGTGATTTTAGCATATTGTTATACATTTGTAGGTCATAAACGACATTTTTTGAAGAGATTTTATGCCAAAATTTTGTTGTTCCATGCTATTATCAATAAAATGGCTTTTAAATAGTGCATTTTATAGTTGTTGGTGTTTGGGTAGCAAGAGATTATGTTACAATATGAAATGCACCCCTTTTAATCTTGCGGAACTTTGTATGTAGGGTCTTCTAAAATATTGACTTCTATGACTTTATTAGCATTATCGAGTAGGGTGCGTGAGTCTTCACTCAAATACCTCAGATATACTGTTTTGTTTACTTTGGCATACCTTTCGGTAATTTTATTGACTGTATCAATCGCACTCATATCTGAAATACGGCTTTCTTTGAAGTTTATAACTACTTTTTCGGGGTCGCCCAGCACATCAAACTTTTCACTGAAGGCTTTCGTCGAACCAAAGAATAAAGGTCCGAATATTTCATAATGCTTCACGCCTTGCTCATCTGTATATTGCCTTGCCCTAATTCGCTTAGCGCTTTCCCAAGCAAAAACCAATGCCGAGAGCAACACACCAATCAAAACTGCTAATGCTAAATTATGCAACACAACCGTAACAAACATGACCAATATCATCACAAAAATATCATGCTTAGGCATCTTATCCAAGGAGCGAATACTGACCCACTCAAAAGTACCGATAGCAACCATTATCATCAAGCCTACCAAAGCAGCCATCGGGACTTGCTCGATAAAACTCGAGGCTATCATAATAAAAAACAAAATCAAACAAGCTGAAACAATAGAAGACACACGCGCACGTGCACCAGAAGAAATATTAACTAAACTCTGACCTACAAGACCGCAGCCTCCCATACCAGAAAAAAATCCACTTGCTATATTGGCCACTCCTAATGCCATACTTTCTGTGTTGCTCCAGCCACGAGTCTCGGTAATCTCATCTATCAAATTAAGCGTAAGCAAACTCTCTATCAAGCCTACACTTGCCATAATTAAAGCATAAGGCAAAATAATCATGAAAGTCTCCAGTGTAAAAGGCACTTCAGGAATATGAAAAGGAGGAAACCCCCCCTTGATGGACGCAATATCACCTACCGTCTTAGTCTCAATACCTAAGCCCCAAACCAACAAAAAAATAACAATAATAGCTACAAGAGAGGAAGGTACGGCTTTGGTAAATCTGGGCAACCCCCAAATAATGAGCATCGAGAGCAATACCAAACCCAGCATACCTAAAAATGGTATGAACGGTAGCCACTCGCCCTCAGGCGTTTTAAACTGCCCTACTTGAGATAAAAATATCAAAATAGCCAAGCCATTCACAAAACCAAACATCACGGGCTGTGGAACTAAACGCATAAACTTGCCCCAACGAAGCGCACCTACCACAAACTGAATCAGACCCGCCAAAACAGCTGTAGCAAAAATATACTCTACACCGTGAGAGCGTGTAAGTTCTACTAAAATAATCGCTATTGCACCCGCCGAACCCGAAATCATACCCGGACGACCGCCCAAAACCGCTGTAACAAGACCCACTACAAAGGCTGCATAAAGCCCCGTAAGCGGAGAGAGGTCTGCCATAATTGAAAAGGCTACTGCCGAGGGCACCATAGTAAGCGCAACGGTTAAGCCCGCTAAGACCTCCGTTTTATAATCTACTGATTTATCAATAGCAAAGATATTGATAACTTTTTTTTTGTGAGCCTGCATAAAGGAAAAGTTAGTTGTTACCCAAAAAAATAATACTACGCACTAAATAACTAATATTTCTTATAGTCTAACCATTTGACATCTAATATCTATATTGCCTGTAGCAACGAAGCTTCAGCTTCGTTTTAGACTATTTCCGAAGCTGGAGCTTCGGGCTACAGCTATAAATGTTAGTTATTTAAATTACGCAAATATAGTTACTACTCTACGGTTACGGATTTTGCTAAGTTGCGAGGCTGATCCACATTACAGCCGCGCATCAAAGCGATATGATAAGAGAGAAGTTGCAATGGAATCACGGAAAGCAAGGGCATAAGCATCTCGTGCGTCATTGGTACTTCTATAACGTGGTCGACCATCGTAGGGATAAGCGTATCGCCTTCGCTTACAATGGCAATGACTTTGCCTTTGCGTGCCTTTACTTCTTGAATATTAGAGACTATCTTATCATAAGAACTATCCCGCGTAGCAATTACCACAACAGGCATCTCCTCATCAATCAGTGCAATCGGACCGTGCTTCATCTCCGCCGCAGGGTAGCCCTCGGCGTGAATATAAGAAATTTCTTTGAGTTTGAGTGCGCCTTCTAAAGCTACGGGAAAATTATAACCGCGTCCGAGATACAAAAAGTTACGTGCATCTTTAAAAATATCAGCAATATACTCGATTTGAGCATTAGATTTTAAGGCTTTTTCGACCTTCTCTGGAATGCGCTCAAGCTCAAGAAGAATTTCAGAGAGTTGATGCTCTGAAATGGTTTTGCGATGCTTTGCCAACATCAAACCCATCAGCGAAAGCACAACAACCTGCGCTGTAAATGCCTTCGTACTCGCTACGCCAATCTCCGGACCTGCATGGATATAAGCACCCTCGTGAGAAGCACGTGCAATCGAAGAGCCAACTACATTACAAACCCCATAAATTGTCGCCCCATGACTTTTCGCCAACTCAAGTGCAGCAAGTGTATCGGCTGTTTCGCCTGATTGAGAAATTGCAATCACGGCATCGCCTTTGTTGATAACAGGATTGCGATAGCGAAACTCCGATGCGTATTCAACCTCGACGGGAATGCGTGCTACATCTTCAATAATATACTCCGCTACTAAGCCCGCATGCCAAGACGTCCCACAGCCAATAATGATAATACGAGGCGCATCGATAAGATTTTGTAAATACTTATGAATACCGCCGAGTTGCACATGATTTTTACGTGCTAAAAGCCGACCGCGCATCGCATCGCGAATAGAGTTGGGCTGTTCAAAAATTTCTTTGAGCATAAAATAATCATAACCCCCTTTTTCAATAGACTGAAGCTCCATGTCTAAGATTTGAATATAGGGCGTTGTCGGCACGTCTTCTATGCTTTTTATCTTGAGTTCGTTTTGGGTAAGCAGTGCTATTTCATTATCGTTGAGATAGACTACTTCGTTGGTGTACTCGATAATAGGCGTAGCATCTGAGGCTATAAAAAACTCATTTTTATCTTTTCCAATACCGATAACCAAAGGGCTACCTTTGCGCGCTGCGATAAGCTGATGTGGGTCTTGCTTAGAAATAACAATAATGGCATAAGCGCCAACAACTTTTGTTAGGGCAAGGCGCACGGCCTCCTCAAGGTCGCAATCGTGCATCTTTTGTATTTCTTCTATGAAATGAATCAGTACTTCAGAGTCGGTTTCGGATTGAAATACATGCCCTTTATTGAGTAAATCTTGTTTGAGTGCACTATAATTTTCAATAATACCGTTATGAATAATAGCTAAATCGCCATTAGAAGATTGATGGGGGTGCGCATTCGCATCATTGGGCTCGCCGTGCGTTGCCCACCGCGTATGACCAATACCGACAGTGCCATGAGGTTTAGCAGCAGCTACAAAATCCTCTAATTCTGATACTTTTCCCTGTTTTTTAAAAACTTCTAAACCACCGTTTAAAATGGCTACACCGGCACTATCATAACCTCTATATTCTAATCTTTTTAAGCCTTTTATAAGGAGAGGATACACCTTGCGGTTTCCAATATATCCAACAATTCCACACATATTTTTAGGATTCTTGATTGATAAAATAATAAAACAGCATACTACTGTAATAGCAGTATTTATTGGCATACGCAAAAAAACAAATTATTGCTGTTAATGCAAGCAATAAATATAATCAATGATTACTACTTTTATGAAATAAGCACTAAGCGCATTTTTACATAAAGCTATGGAAAATGTATAGTAGCATGATAAATCCAACAAAGTTATGCCTTTTACGCCATTAACTCTACTTAATACTTAATTATACGCAAAAATATTTGTAACATTTCGTAATTTAGGCTATATTGATTGCTCAAAACTTCCTAAGTACAAAAATCATGAAAAACATGCAAAACAAAGTGCCTTTTTCAAAAAAATATAAGATTATTGCCGATATTATCGATAATATGAACTGGGATATGGATAAGTCGCAAGTAAAATCATTCTTACACTACACTGTGAGCATAGAGACCGTTTTTGGAAATGAAGATAATATGCCGCTCGGTATATCCAAAATCGGTGGACGACCCGACCTCCCCCCCAATATGAAATGGGAAACTTATCAGGGCAAATCTCTTACTTTTTTTGCACAAGTAAACCTAAAAGAATTTAATCCTTTTGATAAAAATCAGTTGCTACCACAAAGCGGTATGCTCTATTTTTTCTTTTACATTGATCCCGAAACTTTCGAATACCCACAAGATCAGCAGGCTTGCCAAATATTTTATAGCCAACAAACAGAGGGACTCGTGCGCCACGAATATCCCGAAGATTTGTCAGAACTGTCTTACTTCCTGCCTTGTAAAATGAAGTTTAGAGAGGACTATACTATGCTGTCCCTTCACAATCCCATTTTCGAAAAGCAAGCACTTAGCGAAAATGACACAAACTTATGGAGTACGCTCGATATGAAAATTTGTGAAGTAACGGGAAGAGATATCCTTTCCGAACATTGGCTTTTAGGCACGCCGCGCTCTGTAGAAAACGATGTATATCAAGACTGGGCAAGGTATAAAGAAGGGAGTAAGCCCGAAGAGTTCGTTCCTTTATTACAGCTTGGATTTGCCGATGACGATACAAACCTGTCTAATTATGGCGGTTTAGGACTTGCCTATTGGGGAATAACAAAACAAGACTTAGCCGAGCGCAAGTTTGTAGAAGCAGTGCTTGTATGCCAATCTATATAAAAGACCATACTACTATACACTTTCCATAGCGTGGGGTTTGCAAACCCCACGCTATGGAAAAATGGGCTCAGAAATGTTATTGCTTAGCTCATTTTTCCACTATTAGTGGCTGAAACTACCTAAGACAATTTAATAATTGGACGACGTACACCCTTATCATAGCGCTACCGCTACACGCTCATTTGCTTATTTTCAAATAGAAAAAAATCAAAAAAGCCTTTGGTTAGTGTATAACCGAAGGCTTTTTTAGGAGTTGAAATATATAAGAGAAACGCTTATTTTTTGTAAAAACTTCCCATAATATCCACTGCAGTATCCACAAGGTAATCATGTTGCGAAGGATCGTCCCAGAAGAGTATCGTTACTAAAAAATTTGTAGCACTTGAAGGGTCTATCATACCCATAGTAACAAATACTAAGGCTTTACCATTTTGCATGCCATCGCCCACTATAACATAGCCGTCATATCCATTCAAATTGACACGTTCTTTGTATTCTACATATTTGTTTGTAGCATTAGTGCGGTCATAAGCCCTCCTTGCAATATCAGAAGCACTGGCACTTGCATCATTCCAAGGTTCTATCATGACGCTCATTGCACCACCAGAGGCAACAAATTGATTGTTGTTGTTTGTCGTAACATTCATGTAAGAAGGTAATTGAAAGCCCATACCGTATTGCGTATAAGTCCAATGTTTCATCTGTGCATCAGCAGTAGAAAAAAAGCCAGCAAGACAAAAAATAGCTAAAGTGAGCAGGACGTTTTTAATTTTGTACATAGTAATGAGATGTTTAAGTTTGATATGATAACAAGTAAAATATTACATAGTACAATGACAATTTTTAAGCCAAAAGCTAAAAAAAAGTAATGAATCTTAAAAAAATAATTAAGTGCTTTGAACTGTATAAAAGTATAAATTGAGCTGTATCATACTACTGGACATTCTCCTTCCAGAAATAACATTTCTCAAAGCAATGTTATTTCTAAGCCCCTTTTTACATAACGCTATGGAAGAATGTATCGTAGTATGGAGCTATATGTAAGTTTGAGAAAAGGCAATAAAATAAATAAGGGATAGTAGCTCTCAAAGAAATACTATCCCTTATTTTCAAGGAATTTATTACTATGACTTTAAGCTATTCTACACGCACTTTTCCACTGCCGTAGTAGGAGCGATACGCAGCATCATACATAGCATCAGCCCCTACAGGTCCGAGCGCAAACTCTCCCTTAGATACAGCACGCAAAGTATAATAAAAATTGAGCGTTTTATCTCGCCTTACATCAGTAAATATATTGACCCTATCGTCTCTAAAATCGTAATGGCTCGGCAAATCGGATTCTTTAATCCATTCAAAACCACTTATACCTCTGCCACCTAAGCGTGGGTTTTCGGCTTCTAATCCCGCAGGGAGCATATCTGTTATTACGACATTTTCTATAGTGCTCAAAGAAGTCGAGACTACAGAAATCTTGACCACAATAAGTTCATTTTGACTAAAAGCACGTCCATTAATAAGATTACCTTTGCGGTCGTAAAACGTACGGCGTACTTTCATATTCGCATCTTCTTCTTTGATTTTTCCCGAGCGGCTAATGCCCTGGCTTTCCCAAAAATAGTAAAGTGTGCCCTCGCCTTCGGTTTCTATCGTAATTTTTTTATCTAAAAGGTCTGCGCTACCCAAGACTATGGGGCGTGCCGTGCCGTCATAGTTTGCAATCAGTTTGCCATCGGCTAAAATTTTACCTTTGATGCTTTTCTGCGCTTCTTTGCGGCTGAGCTTACCCAAGGCTAAGAGTGCAAAAGCAGCTTCTTGTGTGTTGAGGTAGCTCGCTTGGCGCAATTCCTGCGAAAGTTGCCGCGCCAAAATCGGCACTTGCTTATTGTCAGGATCTACTTCTATGAGCATATTGAGCGAAATGGCTTGGTCGCGGATATAAGAGTAGAAACTACCGCCCAACTCACGTCGCGCACGCTCGCCTGCAAACTCCGTTGGCAATAGGCTTTGATAGCTTTTCGCATCACCCAAAAGTTTATAGCTTGTGGCAAGCAAATAGCGTGAATCGAGGGCAAGATTTTGTATTCGGCTTTTGTAGTAGTTCATGGTAGGCACATCTTGTTGGCCCGCCATTGCTAATACATAAAGGGTATAAAAATTTGTTTTAGAGGCGATCTCACGTGAAGCCATGCCGTCGTTTACGTTTTCAAAATAAAGTCTTTCAGTGTCTTTTTTCTTGACTTGTTTTGCCATATAGTCGTAGAGGCGTTCCATAAACTGTTTATCGACTTCGAAACCTGCTTTTTGAGCTTCTATCAAAAAATGAGCTGCATAAGTCGAGCCCCAATGGCTCTCTTGATGCCCGCCCTGCCAGTAGCTCAAACCGCCGCTCGGGAGTTGCATGCTTTGCAACTTCCGAATCGCCTGACGAATATTATCATCGGGGTCATTGCTGCTTAAAAGCATCTGCCCCATAGCCTGACTCAAATCCTTGACATAAAGCTGCGGAAATACGCTCGATATGGTTTGCTCTACGCAGCCATAAGGGTAGTTTATAAGAAAACTCAAATTGCCCGCAAACTCTACCATAGGCGAGCGGCTCACTACCAGCTTAGCCGAGCGAGAAGCGGGTATAAAATCAGAAGTCTCGAGCGAAAGTGTCTTGCTTTCACCTCCTTTTATCGCTGCTGACGCGCTATTTTTGAGTAGGGAAGCAGCAGGACGGACGCTCATATCTATTTCTTGGGTAAAAGTCTCGCCACCCGCTTTTGCCGAAAGGATTACTTTGGCGAGTCCGATTTCTTCGGCGGCTTGAGCCTGAAAGGTAACGGTTTTTTCGGCTTGCGCCGGAATGCTTATGCTTTGCGTAGTCGTTCCTTCTGCCTTCATACTGCCTTCTATGCGCATACTGACTTGCACCTGCATCTCTTTTTCGGTTGTATTAGAGAGGGTAAGCGGGACGCTACTGCGGTCGTTGGGGCTAAGAAAGCGAGGTAGCCCCGTCGAGAGTACGAGCGGGTCTGCTACTTTCATATTTTTATCTGCTGAAGCAAAAGCATCGTCTTTGACAGCGACAGCCATAATGCGTAAATCTCCAGAGAACTCGGGAATATCCAACTCATAACTCACATTGCCTTGGGCATCAGCGATAAGCGTCTTGCTCCAAAAAGCAGCGGGCTTAATGCGTTTGTTAGTCAGGGGGTTAGCGCGGTTGCCTAAGTCGTAGCCATCAGCACCGTAGCGGGGCTTATGGGCTTTAAACTCGGGAAACAAACGGGGGTAAATATTAAATGAATTGACCTCTAAGGCTCTTTTTTGAAAAAAGTATCCGTAAGGGTCTGGCGTTTGAATATTTTTGATAAGCAAAATTCCTTCATCGACAACAGCAATCGTAACCTCTGCTTTAGGTGATGTTTTGGCTTTAATGACTTGCTTTCGCTTAGAGCGAGACTTTTCAGGTGCTGTAATCTCGAGCGCAAGTTGATGTTTGCTATCTTCGACCGCAAGCGATGCAAAACCACAAGCTACCGTAAGTGGAATTTTTTGTGAAGCTATAGGCTTTATTAAAGTTGCCGATACATAGACGTTGGGTAGATAATCAGCGGGTATGTCCAGAGAGACAGAGGCTGATTTGTCTTTGACATCTACATAAAAATGCTTAAATATGCGGTTGCGCTCAAGCGTAACGAGCATGCGCCCCGCAAAAGGTGTTTTAAACAATAGTTTTGCTGTTTCGCCTACGCTGTATTTATCCTTATCGGGCTGAATATCAATTTTACCTTCTTTGTTTACGGCAAACGAACTTGCCGAGCTACTCCCCCAGCCGTAAGCATAAATTTTGGATACGACATAAGCATTGGCATTGGGCAGATAGGCACGTACTTCATACTCACCGGATATTTTGGGTACGAAAGTATAGCTTGTATTTGTGCCATTTACATTGATTGTTTTGCTCTCTTCTAAGTTTTCTTTTTTGCGCGAGACGTAAGCATAGTTTCCGTAATTGCTTTCGAGCACGGTCTGCCACTCCAAGCGCACAAGCTCGAGGCGCACTTCGCTATTCTTGAGCGTGCCATCAGGCGAAAGCGCAACAAGTGGCATCTTGACGGGCTGGTTAGTGCTTACCCAATAGCTTTCGGGCGATTGGATACCGATAAATACGGGTTGTGTAGCTACATCAAAACTACTGCTTTTCGAGACGGGTCTACCCGTTTCATCAAATACCGTAGCGTAGATATTTCCTTGCAAAAGTCCTGTATTTTTGTATTCTTTGGGAATTTCAAAACTCTCTTTGATTCGCCCTTCGGCAGAAGTTTTTCCTTCTTTGAATACATTTTCAAAATAGCGAGGGGCATCACTACCGCGCTCGATATCGAAGTTATAGGTTTTGAAAGTTTTATTTTTTGCCTGTGGGCTAAAGTTTTTGTAAGAGAGCATCATCTCTACTTCGTAATTGCGGTCGGCGGCTGGAGGTCCGAAGAGGTTGAGGGCTTGCGCGCCGAAGAACACTTTATCACCTTCTTTATAGGTGTCTTTATCAACCTGATTTATAACCTTGATGCGATTGGGCACGAACTCTTCTACATTGATATTCATTGTGTTGAGCAGCACGCCCGTAGCTGTTTTGATTTGCAAAGTGTATGCACCTGTAACCGCAGCTTCGCTGAGTGTGAAGTCATCTTCGATAGTACCTTGGTCGTTTAGGGTAGCTTTGCGCGAAAATATAGGTTTGCCATTGGGGAGTATCAAATGTAGCTGCATGGGTACACGTCCTATGGGTTTCCATTGGGCATTTCGTACAATGGCTTTGAAGTTGAGCGTCTCGCCGGGGCGATATAGCGTTCGCTCTCCGTAGAGAAAAGCCTGCAAACCGCCCGCTTTTTCGCGCTTTCCTTCGGTGCTGAAGTCCGAAATATTGACGGGATTATGATTAAAATACATATAAGAAAACTCACCATTGCGCTCGGCAGTAAGCATACTGATGTTGAAACCAGGGGCTTGCTTATCGATATTTTTGAAGTGAGCTATGCCCGCTTGGTCTGTTTTAGTCTCCAAAATTTCTTGGTTATTGCCACTGATTAGCTTTACCTTAGCATCGGCAATGGGCTTTGCAGATTCGATAGTATTCACAAAAACGAGTACCTCTTCGTCTGTTTGTTTGACAATAAATCCCATATCAGAGACAGAAATAATGGCAGCGTCAGATACCCATCTGTCGTCGTCGGAGAGGGCGCGCAGTAGGTAAATGCCTTCAAATGATTTATCATCATATTGCATTAAATCTTTCATATTGATAGCATAAGCAGCTCCGCTTTTAGCCATGCGATTGAGCGGGTAGAGCTCTTCGTGGAGCAGGTCGCCATATTCTTCGTAGTTTTGGTAGCTATAGCTATATATACTACTGTAGTTGCTATTGCCTACGGTTTCTCTTAGGAAATGTTGGATATTATTGCTATAAATTTTGAAGAGTTGCAAACGGACTTTATCCATGCCATTGATATGAATGGCAATATTTTTTTCGCCTTTTGAGGTGAGATATACGGCTTTTTTGTCGGTAAAATTTACAGCTGGTTGTACATTGCCCATGACAATATAGTGGTCGTAGTCTCCAGCGAGGTTTTTGGCAAAAATGCTTTTAAGATTTTTTCCGATGCGCATTTGATAATTCTTACCTGTTTCGAAATTGGCTTTTATAGCAAATCCAAAGTCAAGTTTTTCGACGTTAAAAGCAATTGTAGGATTGAACCTAATGAGTTTTTCTATTTCTTGTACGGAGTTATCCACAAAATGGTTGGTACTGACCTGCAGGTATCCTTCTGTGGTATTGTGTACAATATCTAAAATTTCGAATACATCGCGTGAAGGGATTTCAGACTCGTATTCCATTTTTTTGGCTTTGCTATTACCTACGGGAGAGCCTAAGCCCTCTCTAATCTTTACTTGAATATCAGATGTAGCTTCGCTAATATTAGGATTTTCTACACTGATGCGAATGGTGCGTTCTATTTCGTTGCTATTGACTTTGTAGGCTAAGGATTGCCCATTGGCTATTACTTCGGCGTATTGCGCAATATGTTTAGGGTCGACTTCGTAGTTGAAATGTAAGTTCATTTGCAACTCGGGCATACCGCTTGGGCTTATGCCCCAAAAAGTTTCTGCGGCTGTAAGTAGTAGGTCTGGGGTGCGAAAGGTAATGATTTTGCTTTTGTCAATTTTTAAATCTTTGCTTGCACGGCTCAATATTTTATCATTGATTTTTGCTTCGTAGGCAGTCATAGGCATAAAGCTCTGCTCGGGCGAGAAGACAAGCTCGTCAGAGGTTATCCATTTAAATTTGCCCGCAACTTTGGGCGTAATATCGATACCCGCATCATCTATCCATTTGCCGATAAGGCTCTCGTCAGCAAGGGGTTGATTAAACTTAAAGTTTAGGTTTTGTTTCAGTGCAATTTCCTCTTCAAAATTGCGCTCTACTACTTCTATGTAGGCTTTTTGCGTACAAGCATAAAGTAGGAGCAGGAGTAAAAAAGAGAGTGTGGTTATACGAGATGCAGCGAACATAAGTGTTAGGAGTTGGGATATCAAAGTAAAGAAACTGAGAGTATAACGAGAAGCATACTGCTAGACATTCTCCAGCCAGCAATAACATTTCTCAAAGCCATGTTATTGCTAAGCCCATTTTTCCATAACGCTATGGAAAGAAAAATGTATAGTAGTATGAACGAGAATTTACATAAAAAAACACATCTATGAATTTCAATAATACGTAAATCATTTACATAAGGTTCATTCTTGGGGCATAATTTAGCTTTATGATTGTGTGATATAAGTAAGGGTACAAAAATAACAGCAATAACAGCCTTTTTAGTTATTTAATAAGCTCATAAACAGAGACCTGCTGAAATAATAAAAAAGCAGTGGTAACTGACTACAAAAAAATTTCTCTAATAGCAGAAATTGTAGCAAGGCGCTTTTCGGAGGCAAAGCCTTCACCTATGGTAAAAAACTGCCATTGCCCATCTTTGATAAATAGCTTACCCATGAGTAATGATTTTTTGCTTGCAAGCCCCTCGTGTGCAGCGACATCAAAAGTACTTAAATGTTGTTCTGGACTGCGAAGATTGAGTTTTGTATAGGGAATTTGAGCAAAATCAAATCCACCTATACTATTCAAAAAAAAGAAAATTTGTAAGCTGGGCTGTTGGGCAAGTGCCTCGAGGTTGATTTTGATTATTTCGTTATCTATAGTATCTGCTTTGATGTCGCCACTAATATCATCGCCACTATGCAAAATTAGTCCGTCTTTAGATTGAGGATTAGCAGGATAAACCATATCTATCATTTCCTTATGCTCATCAAAGATAGCCGCACTAATATCTAAGTTTACAGCCTCCCAGCCGCCGCCCAATAGTCCAAAAAAATATTTTTTTTGGGGAATTGCACTCCAGTTTACGCCTACGGAGAGGCTTGTGCTTTGGATAGCTATTTGGCTACCTTTTTCTAAATCTATCGCTACGGACATGATTTTGCGTAATTTAAAATATTGATTTATAAATAAAAAGCTATGCGGGGGGTGTACGACAATTTTGCTAAATTATCTCGGAAATAACATTTCTGTCAGAAATGTTATTTCTAAAAATTTGACATCTAATATCTTAACTGCCAGTAGTACGAAGCTCCAGCTATAAGCCACTTTCGAAGCTGTAGCTTCGGGCTACAGCTTTAAAAATTGTGAAGGCTGAAACTATCTAAGTTGGTTTACCGACTTGACGTACACCCTATGCGGGTTTTTGCATGACCGTACCACACTTTTTGCAGGTGCGATGCTCCTCAGAATCATAAAAAGTTTTCATAACTTTGGGAAGCTGTTTGACAATATCAGTCATAAAGAAATACTCTTCATAGAGTTTATGGTTGCAGTTTTCGCAAAACCACAAAAACCCGTCTTTTTCACCTTCGTGGCGATACCGCTCAATGACCAAGCCTACGGTATCGGCGGGTCGCTGGGGCGAATGGGGTACCTCGGGTGGAAGTAAGAAAATTTCACCTTCTTTAATCTCGACATCTACGGGTTTACCGTCCTCGATAATGCGCAAAGTAATATTGCCTTCTATTTGATAAAAAAACTCTTCGCCTTTGTTGTAATGAAAATCCTTACGACTATTCGGACCGCCGACCACCATCACGATAAAGTCTTCATTGGCTTTATACACTTGCAAATTACCTACTGGGGGCTTGAGCGAAGCGCGGTTTTCGTCTATCCATTTTTGAAAATTAAAGGGTCTTTGAATGGGCATGGGTTGTGTATGGGGTTTGTAACAAACGTGATAAAATTTTTCAACAAGATATAGATTTTTGTATGAAAATTCAAATTTTATGAACAAAAAACTGTATCTTAGTGCGTAGAATGATGTAGCTAAAAAATACTATCCAAAAAAATATTCATAATCCATGAAACTGCTTACTAAACTTACCCTCAGGCTATCGCTGTTTTTGGTACTCTTTGGAATACACAAAATAGCTTTCGCCGAGAAAAATCCTCTCCAAGACGAAGTCATTGAGTATATCGAGACGCACCAAAGCGAGCAAGCTTCGCTCGATTATTACAACAAACTTCTAAGCGATAATCAGACACTTAAAGCTGGCTTTGCAGCCCTCGAAATTGCCAAAAAATATGGTAGGGCGCAAGCCGAGAAAGCAATTACTTATTTCGAGAAAGCCGAGCAACATGCACAGGCTGAAAAATCTGAACTTTTAATTGCCGAAATATACATCGAGCGTGCTCTCGTGGAAGCTACGGGCAAGCGCCGTAAAGATGTAAAAATCTTAGAAAAGCTCGAGCAAGCCATTAAAACAAGTCGTGAACAGGCTGATATTAGGCTGGAAGTTATGGGTCTTTATAGGCAGGGTTTTATTGCTCATGCTATTAACCACCGCAGGGCGGGCATTACACTTGAGCAGGCTTTCAAATTGGCACAAGCCCACGAGCATTATGATTATGCGATTAAAGCCGCACGCGAACTATCAGCATACTACAAAGCAAAAGGCAAAGTAGCACAAGCTCAATTTTATCAAAATATGGCAGCTGATTTAGCTCTACCTGCTTCGAAGCTCGATGCACAAAAAGATAGCATTTCTAATCTAATTACAGAAAAACAGCTTCAAGATGAAATTTTACTCAATAAAGAGCTCGAGCTTCAGAACGAACAGCTCGAGAAGCAGCGTATTATTGGGCTATCCGTTTTGCTACTTTTGATATTGGGCATAGTCGTTGTAGCGGGTTTGCGTATCAGAAAACAAAAAAAGCATATAGAAGAAGAACGTGCTAAATCTGATAGGCTATTGCTCAATATCTTGCCACTTGCCGTAGCTGATGAGCTCAAGACATTTGATAAGGTTCAGCCTAAGCTATTTAATTCGGCAACGGTTTTATTCACGGATTTTAAAGGCTTTACGCAAATCTCGGAGCAGCTGAGCCCGCGTGAGCTTATCGAGGAGCTCGATTATTGCTTTCATCGTTTTGATGATATTTGCGAAAAGCATGGGATTGAAAAAATCAAAACTATTGGCGATGCGTATATGTGTGCAGCAGGTGTGCCTTTGCCAAGCGATACACATGCTATCAATGCCGTAAGGGCTGGTATTGAGATGCAAGCTGCTATGCTCGAGATTCAAAAAAAGCAAAAAGCAGCGGGTAAGCCTATTTTTGAATTGCGTTTGGGTATCCATACAGGGGCTATCATTGCAGGCGTTATCGGAAAGCGTAAGTTTGCCTATGATATTTGGGGAGACACGGTTAATGTCGCCGCACGTATGGAGTCAGCAGGTGAGCCTGGCAAGGTCAATATTTCTGAAACTACCTACGAAAGAGTGCGCACAATGTTTGACTGTGCATATAGGGGCGAGCTGGAAGCCAAAAATAAAGGCAAGATGAAAATGTATTTTGTAGAAAAAGAAAAATAAAACTATACCGCTTTATAGCCTTTTAGTACCCTTTTAGTTAGTCGTTAGCCATAACTGATATTGCTCAAAGAAATAGTATGGCTAACGACTAACATCTTACCCTATTTTGAAGGCTAATTAAGTTTTAAGCGTAAGACTCGTCTTTATTAGGGAAATCGCAGCTTTTTACATCTTCTATATAACTTTTGACGGCTTCATAAGCAATGGTATTGATGTCTGCGTATCGTCTTAGAAAACGTGGGTTAAAGTCTTGTGTAACGCCGAGTAAGTCGTGTGAGACGAGGACTTGCCCATCGACATCTCCACCGGCACCGATTCCTATCACGGGGATAGAAATAGATTGAGCTACTTTTTTGGCAAGTTTGGCAGGGATTTTTTCTAATACAAGTGCAAAACACCCACATTCTTCGAGGAGCTTTGCATCTGAAATGAGCTTAGCGGCTTCTTCCTCTTCCCTTGCTCTGACGGTATAAGTTCCAAATTTATAAATAGATTGTGGCATAAGCCCTAAGTGCCCCATAACAGGGACTCCTGCGGAGAGGACTCGGAGTACGGATTCTTTGATTTCTTCCCCTCCTTCCATTTTAACGGCGTGTGCCCCTGATTCTTTCATAATTCGTATAGAAGACTCTAAGGCAGCCCTTGAATTTCCTTGATATGAACCAAAAGGCACGTCAACGACGATGAGCGCACGCTCTACGCCCCTGACAACAGAAGCGGCGTGGTATATCATTTGGTCTAAGGTAATGGGCAATGTAGTTTCGTGTCCTGCAATGACATTAGAGGCTGAGTCTCCAACGAGCAGTACGTCAATTCCCGCACGGTCGAAAATTTTAGCCATAGAGAAGTCGTATGCTGTAAGCATAGATATTTTCTCGTTTCGGACTTTCATTTCTTGCAGTAGGTGCGTTGTTACTTTGCGCTCTGTGGCACTTGAAGATTTGGCTGTGGACATAGTATAAAGTAAAATAAGATAATGTAAATGGCAACAAAAAACAATTTGTATTTGAAATTTTTTGCATTTTACAACAAGATTTTGTAAAAACAAAAAGCAAAGCCCTAAAAGCTTTGCTTTTTTGTAAAAAAGAAAAATATTTGCTCGGATTTACTTCTTTTTTCGTACTTGTTTGATATATGCCTCTATTGCGCCTGTCATGGATGGCGCATTAGGTAGGGGGGCTTCTATATCGAGGTGTAGGTCGTGGTCTCGCACGGCTTGGGCTGTTGTGGGCCCGAAGGCAGCAATACGGGTTTTGTTTTGCTTAAAATTAGGAAAATTTTGAAAAAGAGAAGCGATGCCTGAGGGGCTAAAAAAAGCTATCAAATCATAATTGACATTTTCCAAATCCGAGAGGTCGCTTGCTACGGTTTCGTATATGACAGCTTCGCTCAAATGTATATCGTTTTCTTTCATAAAAGTAGGGATATCATCTTTGCGAATATTTGAGCATGGAAAAAGAAAAGTTTCTTTTTTGTGTTTTTTAAAATGCTCAAAAAGATCGCTTGCTGTGCGCTCACCTGTAAAAACTTTGCGTTTGCGTACGGTTATATATTTTTGCAAATAGTTAGCCGTTTGGTCGGAGACGCAAAAGTATTTCATATCACTTGGTACGTCTAATCGCATATTTTTGCAAAGACTAAAAAAGTGGTCAACGGCATTTCGGCTTGTAAAAATAATTGCCGTGTGCTCCAATATATTGACTTTTTGGCGGCGGAAGGCTCTAGTCTCAATGGGTTGGACTTCTATAAATTGCCGAAAATCTACCTTTACATTATACTTTTGCTCAAGTACTTCGTAAGGGCTTTTGATATTGCTCGGTGGAGGGGGTTGAGAAATCAAAATGCTTTTGATGTCTTCTTCGGGAAGACGAACTGCTTGACTCTGTTCAGAAGATTCGTTTGCCATATTGTATATTATTTTTTCTACGATTTCTTACAAAGCTGCGATTATCTCCGCAGCAAAAAAGAGAGGGATATATTCAGACGCGCAAAGATACAAAAATAAATAGAACTTTCTAAATGCTATACTTTTATGTACGTGATAAACAATAAAAAGACTGCGCAAAACAATCAATCCTATCAATACATAAAAATAAAATAGCCGATGCGAGGGGGGCAAAAACTCAATTTTTGTACTTAGGAGTAAGCTACCCACCAACACAATATTAGCGATAAGTATGCCACTATATACATGCGCCTGAAGGTGCACATCACTTACCGATTCTCTATCAAAAAAAAGATAACTCAAAAACTGTATAATAAGATAACGCAAAACAACAGTTACCAAAAACACCAAACTCAGCGCAAGCCAGTCTAAAAGTACGCGTAAAAAGGTAGTGCGTAAGGGAAGCACAATGTAATCATCAGCAAATAAGTCAATATAAGTACCTAAAAGCAAAACAATAAAGCCCATAGATAAGGCATAAAAAAGCGCATAAGATACAAATAGTAACGTCCCTGTTCTTTTCAGTACATATTGGGGTTTGAAAAAGAAATCCCAAATATCTGCAAAGGCTTGCCTGCTGATAAGTGGACTCATAACGTGCGAGAGGAGCAGGGAAAGCCCTAAGAGTAAAAAGGCATAAATCGTAAGCCAGTCTTGTTGTTGCATCTCTGGGCGGATAATGGCTCGCTCTTTTTGCTGTATTTGTTGTTGTATGTTTTCATTTTTTTTTGATTCAGAAAGGTCGCTACAGTTTTGTAGGATATAAATAGCAGGTAGCTGCTTAAAGGCTTCATTGCTCATGGGGCGATAAAGTGAAATCAGTAAAGTATCGCCTACAAATTGATTTTTTAAATCTTGCAAAGCCCAGCATTCTTTGCTTTTTTTAGAAAAAGTAAAAAAAAGTTTGTTATTGACAAATACCCAATCTCCTTTTTCGCTCTCGAGCTGTAAAAAATAAGCAGAACGCTTCGAATCAATAGCAAGGGGAAGGTGCAAGGTGCGTACCTGCCGTTGAAAAGAAGGCAAAAACGGAACATAAGCCTGCAAACTGTTGTCGTAATGCAACCATTCGGAAGAGAGTGTTTTGATAAGCACAGACTCCGCTTCGACGCTTTGGCAAACCCCTAACATTATACACCATAGCCAAAGTAGCATCTTTTTTTGCATAAGTATCCGTACTGTTTTATTGTTTAACGATGGGTTGTTTGTAGTTAAAGTGCTTGTTAATCCACATTTTTGAGCACAAACAGCGTAAATGTAGCTGTTCGTGCTCCTGCTTTTGGTTTAATCTAATCGGGTTGATGTAGCGCGGTTTATTGCGCATCTTTGCTTACGGGCGTGCCGAATAGTGTTGCTGCTGTGCAATCTTCTATCAGTACATCTACATAATCGCCTTTTTTGAAGTGCTGTTTTGGAAATATAACGACTTTATTTGCCGAGCTTCGCCCTTGTAGTTGCTCGTCAGAACGTTTTGAAGTACCTTCTACAAGTACTGTCTCTACTTTTCCAATATTAGTTTTATTGCGCTCGAGCGAGTGCTTCATCTGCAAATCTATGATTTCTCTGAGCCTGCGTTTTTTTACTTCTAAGGGTATATCGTCTTGAAACTTTTTAGCCGCCAGCGTACCAGGGCGTTCGGAATAGAAAAACATATAAGAATGGTCGTATTTTACTTGCTCCATTAAGCTCAAAGTCTCTTCGTGCTCTGCTTCTGTTTCCGTACAAAAACCCGTAATCATATCAGAGGATATACCGCAGTCAGGACCGATAATTT
>JAFIER010000091.1 GCA_020832465.1 Bernardetiaceae bacterium | reverse complement strand
CGATGAAGTGGCAGATTTTGCTATCAAAAAAGGTCTTTTCGTCATTAAACCAAAAGGAGAAAGCATCGAAATTGCAAATCCAAAAGATTTCAAACCAAAAGTATGGAAAATCAAACCACGAAAAGATTAAATGTGTTGTTTGAAAAATCAAAAAGTAAAGTATAGCCAGTAAAATCAAAAGACATGACAGACTCTGATAAGATCTAGGACCCCATCAGAGTTCGTAACTTAAATAGTAGCTATGATGCCCAAGTATTTCTATCTAAGGTTCTAAATTGAATTGCTTCGGCAATATGTATCAAATCAATATCCTCCTTACCCTCAAGGTCAGCAATAGTACGTGCTACTCTTAAAATTCTATCATAAGCACGTGCAGAAAGCCCAAATTTATCCATAGCCGTTTTGAGTAAAGACTTGCTCGCTGCCGTAATAGGACATATTTTCTTAAGCATTTGTGGAGACATCATTGCATTAGAGTGTACGCCTTTTACTTGCTTAAAACGCTCTTGCTGATGGTGTCGCGCACGAATAACTCGTTCTCGAATTTCTGCACTTGTTTCATTTTTGCGATTAGCCGTCATTTCATCAAAAGATACGGGCGTAACCTCTACGTGCAAATCAATACGGTCTAATAGCGGACCGCTAATTTTATTGAGGTAGCGATGCACCGAACCAGGCGCACAGACGCACTCCTTATCAGGGTGGTTGTAATAGCCACAAGGACAAGGATTCATGCTTGCGATAAGCATAAAGTTGCAAGGAAAATCTAAAGTAATTTTTGCACGAGAGATAGTTACACAACGCTCCTCCAAAGGCTGACGCATGACCTCTAACACTGTACGCTTATACTCGGGCAACTCATCGAGAAAAAGTACACCATTATGAGCAAGGGAAATCTCACCTGGCTGTGGAATCTGTCCACCACCGACAAGTGCTACATCACTGACTGTATGATGAGGCGATCGGAAGGGACGTGTTGCAATCAGCGAAGCATCTTCACCAAGTTTGCCCAATACAGAGTGAATTTTAGTTGTTTCAAGGGCTTCTTGTAAAGACAGCGGTGGCAGAATAGAAGGTAATCTTTTGGCGAGCATGGTCTTACCAGCGCCAGGCGGCCCTATCATAATGACATTATGCCCACCTGCCGCTGCAATTTCTAAGGCACGTTTGATATTTTCTTGTCCTTGTACATCTGAAAAATCAGCTTCGTATTCATTTTGGCGATGTGCAAAAACGTCTCTTGTGTTGCTTTGCGCACAAGTTAAATCGAGTTTACCTTCAAAAAAGTCTATAGCCTCAACGATGTTCTCAATGCCATATACGTTAAGATTATTGACAATCGCAGCTTCGGAGGCATTAGATTTAGGCAAAATAAAACCCTTAAAACCCATTTTACGCGCCTCAATAGCAATAGGCAATACTCCTTTGATAGGACGTAGCATACCGTCAAGCGATAACTCTCCTAAAATGAGATAGTTGTCTAACTCAGGTGCATCTATCTGATTAGAGGCTTTCAGCACGGCAAGTGCAATAGGCAAATCATAGGCAGAACCTTCTTTGCGTACATCAGCAGGTGCAAGATTCACTACCACTTTTTGACGTGGCATACGAAACCCATAGCATTTTATTGAAGACTCCACACGCTGCTCGCTTTCTTTTACGGCACTATCAGGAAGCCCTACAATATGAAATCTCGTTCCTTTTAAAATATTGACTTCTAAGGTTATTATATTCGCATCAACTCCAACAACCGATGCGCCATAAGTTTTCGAAATCATAGCAATCTGTTTTTAGGTTATAAAAGAAATACTAAACACAAGATATAGGTAAAAATTGATTTTGTCAAATTTAATCCGATTTTTTTTAGTTTTTAAAGCCACATTTTAAGTTGTAGGGCCGGGTAAGTGAACGGCATGAGAGAGGCTCAAAATACAAAAATTTAATCATAGCCTACAAAACTCGGCGATAAGTTACAGTAATAAAATTATTTTTTTTCTAAAAAAAAGGCGGAGATTATAACAAATTCATCATTACAACACTTTTAATTACATTTTTGACAAAAAAAAGACTATTTAATTGCCGATTTAATAATGCAAAAAAAACAAGGCCTATCATTTTTTTTTCTTAAGGCTAAAGCGTTATATCTTTGTAAGTAGAAAATACAAAAAATGAGTATTAAGCTACGACAAGTTTTTTTCCTAATTTTATACTAAAATCGCTTATGAAACTTTCTTTTATAGATACACACGCACATATTTACGATAAATCCTTTCAAAAGGATATCGGAGAGACTCTTTTGCAATGCCAATCTTTAGGTGTAGAAAAAATCTATTTACCTAATATTGATGGTTTTAGCATTAAACCCCTACTAGATCTTGAGGCTGCCTACCCAAAGCAATGTTTTGCTATGATGGGCTTGCACCCCTGCTCCGTTAAAGAAGATTTTGATTTAGAGTTAGCCGTAGCCGGAGATTGGCTCGAGAAACGAAATTTTGCAGGCATTGGAGAAGCTGGTCTTGACTTATACTGGGATAAAACTTTTTATGCACAGCAAGTAGAGGCATTAGAAGTACAAATTGGATGGGCAAAAAAATATCGTAAACCCTTAATTTTGCACACCCGAAATGCTATTGACGAAACAATCAAAATTGTAGCAAAACATAAAGATAAAAACCTGCGTGGTATATTTCATTGTTTTGGCGACGGCATTAAGCAAGCACAGGCAATTATAGATTTGGGCTTCAAACTCGGTATTGGTGGGGTCGTAACTTTCAAAAATAGTGGGCTCGATAAAGTATTACCCCAAGTGCCCCTTGAGTCATTAGTACTCGAGACGGATAGCCCCTATTTAGCCCCTACACCACATCGCGGAAAGCGCAACTCACCCATATATATTCCCATTATTGCAGAGCGTATAGCACAAATTATGCAAATACCAATAGCCCAAGTTGCAGAGCAAACAAGTCTAAATGCCTTAGAAGTTTTTGGTAAATAAATAAAGTTCCACCAATTTAGAACTAATTGCTTTTTAAAAAATGTTAATTCTTGATTTTCAAGCGTATAATAGCTTATTATTTTCTTTACTCCATAGCAATCCTTGTAAAACAAAATAAAAATGCCCTCAATAATTAAAAACAAAACATTGCACAATTATGAGACAATTCGTATTCGCACAGCTG
>JAFIER010000090.1 GCA_020832465.1 Bernardetiaceae bacterium | reverse complement strand
AAATTCACCACGTCTTTATCTTCCTGCGCCCAAAGTGATTTAGAGCAGAGCAAAAGTAAAAAAAGAATTTTTAATGCTTTCATGTACATGTAAAATAAATTTTACAGCCAACTAAGAAAAGTTAATTACGAGTGGCTATTTTTTATTAATATTTTTATATCCTGTAACATTACGTACTTTTTTGTTGCTACCCCACTTCAGACATTTTTTTTCTTTGATAAAGCAGAACAATATAAGTCATATCTATCATAAACGTGATGATACCAATAGTTGTTATAAAAGGATAATACATTTTACCGACCCAGAAACTAATCACAATAAGTACAGTACCTATCATTTTGCACCAAGCTACAGAAATACTCCAAGATTTTTGCTTTGGGTTTGATAAATATAAGACAATAAAAAGTACGGACATCATTAAGTTTAAGATATACCCTGTTGTACCTCCAATAGGGTCTCCAAACTGAACAGTAAAACTGTAAATTAGAAAAGCCCAAGCCACTACTGATAAACTTACCCAAAGTTTAAAGTATTTTTTTAAATACACATTGGTTACTTGTTTCTGTCCGTACTGCATTAAGCGATAAAACAAGAGTACATCAAAGAAAAACCATAAACGTGCGCCCCATACAAAAAGCTCTCCTAAATTAGTAACTAATACCCAACTCCATACAAACTCCCATCCGATATTTGCGGCTAATGCCATAGCTGGCATACCGACATATTTATACTTTTGTGTACTGCGCTCAATAAGCACATAGACAGCAAGCCAAAAAAGTGTATCAAGAATAAAAAGTATTTGTTGAGCTAAAGTAAAGTCTTCTAAATTTATCCAAGCGTCCATATTTCCTTATCGTTTATTTTTTTTCTGTAAAGCTACTCTTCGGTTTAGAATAGCGGGGCTTGTCCATACATCGTCCCAGTATTCTTTTTGCTTGGGCGCAAACCAGTCTTCTTGTAGCGAAGGTGGAATATAAAAGTTAATTTGCTTATCGTGATTAAAATAGTTAATCATACCTTCTAATAGTTTGGTATTGAAAGCCTTAGCCAATTTAGCTATCAATCCGTCTCGGTTCATAACCTTATCCACACGCCCAAAAATGGCAATGGTCATATTTTGTAAAAGCCGCTCGAACCTATCAGGGAATTTTTTAATGCCTATAATATCTGCCACTTCGTCGCCGAGTAAATAGCGCACTAATATTTGCGGATAAAAATCGAATGCCGTGCCAGGCGTAATATGCTCGAGAAAATCTATACAAGCCTTTGTAAGGACTCTGCCTGCCTCACTTTCTCTTTTTTGATGGTTCAAAATGGCGTGCCCAAGTGTACTACCACCCTGATAAGTATCGGGGATAAGTTCTGGTTCAACGCCCATAACCGTTCCGATGAGTCGCCATACGTGATAATAGGCTTCCTTCTCATCGGGCGTAAGCGCAATACCGATTTGCTCGAGTCCCTCGATAGGATACACGGCAAAATCCATAAGCGTACCAGCCATATCTTCTTGATTGATAGGCTTACCTAATGTAGCCGTATCCCAGTCGCCCGCTTCGTGTAAGAAGTAACGGATAGCGGCGTGCATAAGTCGAACTTTTTGAGTTGTCCGAATGCCCGTACCTGTGGGCGAAGTGCCCCCTTTGCACATTACATTGATGACAAATTGTGAGGTTTCCATTAAGCGACGAGTGAAAGGTTGCAAGCTGCCATCGCGTTCGCTCAGTCTGCCCGTGCGGTAGAGTACCTCCGCCCCATAGCCACAAGCATAACTTGCGGGGAGGGATTTACAAAGCAACATCATAGAAATCTCGGGACCATAAGTAGCGAATACGTCCTCGCCAGCACGAATTAAATCAGGGTCGGCAAAGTCGGGTAGCTTTTCGGTCTCGAGAAAATATTCACGCACATAAGTAGGCATCTCGTCTAAGGGCAACGTAGTGTTTTCCACCATTTTCCGAAAAAGATGATTGACATCAGTCGTTTCGCCACTCTCGATAATTTTCGTAACTACTGCATCTGCGACGGGGTCTGTCTTGCTGCGATAGCTCTCGAGCGTTTCTTGTGCCCACATAATGGCTTGTTTTTATATGATCGTATTACAATTTTCCATTTCTAATAAATCAATTGCAAAATAGTCTTAAAAAAGTAAAATTGCAAACATAATCTTACTTTTTTTGAAATAACTTTTGTTTTTTGTTAATGCAAGCTCAAAACCACGTATTTTCTGTGTAAAGTGGAAGGTTTCAAATGCAGGGTAGTAGATTTTTTCGCCATATCTTTGTATAGCTACTACAAAAATATGCCTGTAACTTATTTAGATTTCAATGTTCTATTTTTTCTGGGTTCCTTAAACTTTTGTCTATCAAAAGATATTGCCCCTATATGATTGTTTTTCTTAGTATTGTCATGAACTTCAAACTCGCCGTGCTGGGTGTCGGTAGCAATATAAAGCATATTTCCTTGAAATTTATTTTTAGGTTTATACACGTCACGTTCATTGAGGATAGTTAATCTATCATCTTTTTCCCAGCCATTGATAGTTGCCATTATTTCTGCAAGTTCTTTTCTTTTAGTAACATTTTGGTTGTCTGTAGTGGTATTTTCTACTACTAAATCACTAACTTGACCTAATGGAAATAAACTTTCAGTCTTGGCTTCAATGTCAAAGATTAGATTCCATACACCTTTTTTTTTCTCTAAATATTGATTCCAAAGACTAATAATATCTTGAATTTTATCCCTTTTATCATTATCGAAAATTTTCTGTATTCTGGTCAAGCAATAGATATAGACTTTGATTTTATCTAGTTCATGAGTACTCAAGTAAGGGAAGTTTTGATACTCATAGCCCTTAGGTTGGCTGTGAAAGATAGGGATAAAACCCCTTTTAGTATATTCATTGTTGGCGATGTTGATGATAAGGATTTCTTCTTGTTGAATTTTGTCTGTCCAAGCCTGAACTAAGAAAGAATCACCCACAAAGCTATTTTTATCGAGTTTAGATTCAATATAATACAACTCAAAATAAGCGTTTTTTTCTACTTCATTGATATGGTTACTATCACCTA
>JAFIER010000089.1 GCA_020832465.1 Bernardetiaceae bacterium | reverse complement strand
CAAATCATTCTTTTGTTCTTTATAGCAAGAAGCAATAAGTTTTTTTAGTCCTAATTCCTTGAAGTTGTCAGCGAAATATTTAAAGAAATTACTAATAAGAGCATCATCACAATTACAATAAACTACCTTATCCTTGAAATGACTTTTATAGTGTTGCAATTCACTTTCAATATCGGAAAGCTGTGTGTAGAACTCATCACTTTTTGATTTCTTAGCCTTTTGCAGTAATTTATTTGATGCGTTTCTTGCCATAATTACTTCTTCGTTATTTGATTGAACAAATCACTTCCTAAAATTTTAAGTGAGGTTTTTGAAATATCAATCATAATATCAAACATTTCCTTGTTGTCCCACTTTTCGCCTTTCCCTTGTGTATAAATAGATGTTGCTTGAAGCATAATTGTCTTGTCCTTATGCTTAACAAATTTATTTTCACACAGATTTGTATTAATCGGCATTCCGTAATTTGCCGAAGTCAATCTATCTAATCTATTTAACATCCCTGAGTTATATTCAAGTGTTACAATTCTCCCATCAGGTCGTTTAATCGAAATTGTTTCTGTCAAAAAGTTTGAGCCTTCTAAAAACAGGATGTAAGGAAAATGAGATTCAGAAAGCATAAAGTTAGCAATTTCTGTTATGTTTTTATGTGACCTTTCAATTGCATTTCCCGCAGCCATTAAGTCTTGATTGTCTGCTGTGCCAACTTGAAGTCCTTTTTTAATGTTTTCAATATCTTTCCCTTGGTGTTTGGCTTCCGAAACTAAAACAATTCTCCATTCATCGTTATCGTCTTTTACTTCAATGATTCCACCATCGGGTCTAATGCTTGAATTTGGAACAAAAAGGGTTTGTCCTAATTCTGGGTCAATTTTCTTTAAGGCTTCGTTTATTTCTTCTTTTCTTATGCTTGTTTTATATTGAAAAGTCAATTGGGGATATTCTTCTTGAAGTTGTGCAATTACAAGATTTGATATTTGTCCAACAGTTAAGTCGTGCAACTTTGCTCCTTCTCCAAAGATGCCTACTACACCTTGTGATTTCTTATGTTGAGTTGTCAATCTTGTCGATTGGTTCTTTTTAGCCATTATATTAATTCTATTTTATATTCTTGCAAAGTTAGTAATTTCGGTCGTCTTTTAAGCTTGCACCCAACATGTAGTTATACGAACTAAAGTTCGCATAACTACTCAAAAATGTTACCTATGCGCACCTTTAAATCAAAAATCAATAATACGCACTCCACCGATAAAAAACAACTATAGTACACTCATTTAATAAAATTTAATACTTTTGAACTCACTATTCCTTGTACGGGCTATTGGTAGCCGTATTTTCTTCTTTTTTATTGATTGTCTTGTTCATAAATAATTTCATAGTGTAGGCAAATCCAAGTCCACTTATTGTCCAAATTACAATTCCAAACAATACAGTTTTCCAAGTTATTTCTTGTCCGTCAAAATATGGGAATCCGATTGACATAATTAGAAACATAAATGCCCCCCAGACCAATCCTGTCTTTATGCAATTTTTATTATCAAGTAAGTTCGGAACAGGCTTTATATCAATATTTTTATATCTTTTTGGCTGTTTTTCTAACCATTTTTCTCTTAGCATTTTTCTAAACCAGCCCCAAATCGGAAATGTTATTGCGAGGATTAAAAAACTTAGTCCGTTAGTCAAACAAGGAATTGTATTTCCACAATTTGTACAATAAAGTCCAAACCAATTTTTAAATGCAGTTCCATTTCCTACGGACCAAGTTCCACCATTGTGAAGCGTTTCACAATGAGGACAAGGAACAAGCGTTCTTTCAATTCTTGGCCTGCCAGTTATTTTATCTTCCAAAATGATTTTTGGAACTCTTTGCCCTAAAATCAATTCGTTTACTGCTAAACCCGGATTCAAAATCCAATGTAGCATCATCCAATTTTTCCAAGTATAAACTTTGTATTTTTCTTTATTAAATTCCATTGCATTCTGTTTTTTTATATAGCTACTAACACATAGTTATATGCAATTTATTACACAAAACAAGTCAAATCATGCACAGCTTGCAAGTAGATACTAATACTACCAATTTTCCCTTTAAAAAGCAACTCTATTACTCTATTTAAGAAAACTTAACACTAAATCGAGTTGGTAGCCTTGATTGATATTTTTGAAATCTTCAGAAGTACTCATTTAGCCTTGCATTATGACTTCATTCAAATTTAGAAATCTAATTTCAAACCCTCTCGGCGGTCGAAGACCCTGCAAGTGGTTTGAAATTAGATTCATACTAAGTATAATTTTATCGCTTAGCCTCTTTGTCGTTCAAATATTGACTATAGGTTTCCAAATCTTTATCGCCTCTACCAGATAGTATAATAACTACAATATCTTGTGGCTTAAAATTGACTTTATCCAAGACTGATAAAGCGTGCGCCGTCTCGATAGCAGGAATAATTCCCTCAGTAGCCGATAATGCCAAACCCGATTCCATCGCCTCCTCATCGGTTATAGCATAGAAATCTGCCCTTCGGCTATCAAAAAGATGGGCGTGCATGGCACCAATTCCTGGATAGTCTAATCCCGCAGAAATAGAATAAGGCTCTATGACCTGTCCGTCATCTGTTTGCATCAGTAGCGTTCGGCTTCCGTGCAAAATTCCATCTTTGCCCAAAGCCGTTGTAGCGGCAGATTTACCCGTCGATACACCTAAACCCGCTGCTTCTGCGGCTATCAAACGCACTGATTGATTCTCCAAAAAATGATAAAATCCGCCCGCTGCATTACTGCCACCGCCTACACAGGCAATCACTGCATCGGGATTTTCACGCCCTTCTTTTTTCAAAAGTTGGCTTTTTATCTCTTTGCTTATCACGGACTGAAAACGCGCTACCATATCGGGATAAGGGTGCGGCCCCACAACCGAACCGATGATATAATGTGTATCTTCAGGGTGATTTATCCAATGTCGCATAGCTTCATTGGTAGCGTCTTTAAGTGTCTGACTTCCAGAGGTTACAGCTACAACTTTTGCACCGAGCATACGCATGCGCGCTACATTTGCCTGCTGCCTCTCCGTATCTACTTTGCCCATATAGACGATACAATCCATATTCATGAGCGCGCAGACTGTCGCTGTCGCTACGCCATGCTGCCCCGCGCCTGTCTCGGCAATGATTTTTTCTTTGCCCAAATAGCGTGCAAGCAAAATCTGACCAATCGTATTATTGATTTTGTGTGCGCCTGTATGGTTCAAATCTTCGCGTTTTAAGTACAATTTACAATTATACTGCGCTGACATATTCTTGGAAAAATACAACGGAGTGGGGCGACCTACATAGTCGCTCAGTAGCGCATTAAAATCGCGCTGAAACTCGGGCTTGGCTATAATTTCCAAATATTGATTTCTTAAACTTTCGATATTAGGATACAGCATTTCGGGGATATAAGCCCCGCCAAATTTGCCATAAAAACCTTTTTCGTTTACTTGATAAGTCATGATATTTTGTTTTTGAAGTGTACTCAAGACTTCTAACTAACAGTTCTGGCAGAACTGTTATTTAGAAGCCTCGAATGTAAATTTTTTAATATAATAAATTTGTGATAGATTGAATTACATTTTTGTCTTTTAAAGCTGCCGACTGCTCAAAACCACTATTTAGTTCGATGCCCATGCAAGCCTTATGTGCTTTTGCGTACGCAATAGCCGATGCAATATTTTGCGGCGTGATACCACCTGCCAGCAAAAATGGCGTATCCAAAGTATAGGCTTGCAGGAGCTCCCAGTCGAACGCCCTGCCGCTGCCCCCGTACTGTGCAGTTTTTGTATCGAGTACAAAGAAATCTACGCCACTATCGGCATAAGTTTGCATGCCTTTTATATCTAAATTTTCGCCAACAGATATTGCCTTAGCCAGACGAGCAGAAGTCTTGATTTTTAGATTTTTACAAAAAACAGAAGATTCATTACCGTGTAATTGCAATATATCTAAGCCGTATTTTTGTTGCTTTTTTAAAATATAATCTATATTTGAGTTTACAAATACTCCGGTTTTTTGAATACTTTTATCGAGACTTGGCATACAAAAATTCTCCCCTACAAAACGCTTTGATTTTTCGTAGAAAATAAAACCTAAGTAATCAGGCTTGAGCTCGGCTATTTCTTCTATGTTTTGCGCTTCTCTCATACCGCAGACTTTCCATTGCAAAGGTCGGAGCTGCTCGATAAAATGCTGTGCCGTTTGCGCAGGGGTTTGCGTTTTCATAAAATGCGTTCCCATCAAAAAGCCCTGAAAACCCGCTTTTTGTAACATCAAAACGGTTTTAGGCTCACTCAAACCACTTTCTGAAATTTTGATAATATCAGCGGGTAGTTTTTTGAGTAACGATAAAGAAGTCTCGATGCTCACAGAAAAATCTTTAAGGTTGCGATTGTTGATACCGAAAAAATCGGCTTCGGTATGCTGATGGGCTTCCCACTCTGCTTCGCTGTGCAATTCTAATAAAACCTCAAGACCTAGCTTGTGCGCCAAATTGCAAAGCCGCTGGCTCTGCTCCGAAGTCAGAATTGCAGCAATAAGCAAAATAATATCAGCACCCATTGCCTTAGATTCATACAACTGATACTCGGAAATAATAAAGTCTTTTCGCAATAAAGGTACAGTAGCCTGATTTACAGCTGTCATAAAATCATCACTTTTTGCACCAAAAAAATTACTATCTGTAAGCACCGAAATAGCCGATACGCCACCCACTTCGTAGCCTTCAATTACTTGCTTTATATCCGCAGTTTCATGAATTGCACCTTCCGACGGCGAGGCACGCTTAAACTCAGCGATGATATGCGCTCGGTGTGGGTTTGATGCAATAGCAGCTTTCAAGGATTTGCGTTTTTTGTTATAAAAAACTTCCTCTTTGAGCTTTTCGATGGGCTTACGTTGCTCGGCTTCTTTTACTTCTTGCTGTTTATGAAGCACAATTTTTTGTAAAATATTCATGATAAAACTGTTTGTTTGATTTTTTGTACAAAAGTTTGAATATCTACTGATAGATTTTGACTTTTAGCAATATGTCTGATAAAAGCACTTCCTATAATTGCACCTTCAGCATACTGCAAAGCGGCTTCAAAATCTTTCCTTTGACTGATGCCAAAGCCTATTTGCAACGGATTTTTGAGGTTTAAAGCCCGTACACGCTCGAAATATTCAACCTGCTTTTTGGAAAAAGATTGGTCGGAAGTCTTGCCCGTCGTGGCGGAATCTGAAAGCACGTACAAAAAACCGCTGCTCAAGCTATCTGCTTTTTTGATGCGCTGCTCGGAAGTCAGCGGCGAGATAAGGAATACGTTTGCCATATTGTACTTCTCAAATAATTCACGAAAATCTTGTTCGTAAATATCCAGCGGTAAATCGGGCAAAATCAAACCATCAACACCGCAAGCCTGCGCCTGGGCAAGGAAATTTTCTATGCCAAACTGCATCACAGGATTCAAATATCCCATCAAAAATACAGGAATATGAATTTGCGGGCGCATATTTTTTAATTGCGTGAATAGTTTTTCAATATGCATGCCATTCTCGAGTGCAATCTTGCTACTTTCTTGAATGGTTTCGCCGTCGGCAATAGGGTCTGAAAAGGGCATACCAATCTCGACAATATCTGTGCCTGCCTCCTGTAATGCTATAAGGATAGGCATCGTATCCTCGAGCTTGGGGTAGCCCGCCGTGAAATAAATAGTAAGGACATTGCCTTTTTCAAATGTTTTTTGTATTCGCATCATAATTTTTTTATTTTGAATCCTCAATAAATTTACAGCCGTTTAAATGCTTGGTGAAAACAGCAAGCACGGCGAACAATTTTCAGAAATAACATTTCTGTTAGCAATGTTATTTCTGAAAGACAGCTCAAGCATTACAATGCAGAAACTGCTCAAAGCAAGCTAATGCTTTGCCGTTTTCGATGTGCATCATGGCATTTTGAAAATGATTTTCTAATTCAACATCTTGATTTACAGTCTGTAAAGCCAACGCAGCATTGGCAGCCACGACGGCTTTTTGCGCCTGCGTAGCCTCATTTCTGAGCACCTTTTCAAAGATTTTAGCGGCTTCTTCTTTGGTATCTCCACCAAAAATCTCTTCGCTTTTGAGCGGTTCGATACCAAAAATTTCTGCTGAGAAAACTTCCTCTTTTTGCGAAGAATAGCGTTTGCAAGAGGCGGTAAGTGAACACTCGTCATAGCCATCAAGGGCGTGTAAAATGGTAAAATTCGTATCCGTATCTTGTAAAATGTAGGTATAAATCCGAGCCAGCTCAAGGCTAAAAACTCCTGTGAGTTGATGCGAAGGCATAGCGGGATTGACAAGCGGCCCGAGCATATTGAAAAAGGTTTTGATGCCTAAGGCTTGGCGCAAATGCCCTACATTTTTGAGTGCAGGGTGAAAAAGCGGTGCGTGCAAAAAGCAAATCCCAGACCGCTCAAGGCTGCGATTCAATACCGTATCATCATTAGAAAACTTTACACCAAAGTGTGCCAAAACCGTTGAAGAGCCCGAGACCGAAGAAACGCCATAATTGCCGTGCTTCACAACCGTCTTCCCACAGGCAGCTACCACAAAAGAAGCCAAAGTAGAGATATTAAAAGTGTTTTTTCCGTCCCCTCCCGTACCGCAAAGGTCAATAGCTTCTTGAGCCGTGAGCTTGGGTTTGATGCTGCGTTCTTGCATCGCTTCGCGAAAGCCCGCCAACTCCTCGGCACTAATCGGACGCATCAAAAAAACAGTCATAAATGCTACCACCTGCGCATCAGGGTATTGATTTTCCGTGATTTGAAGTAAAATATTTTTAGCTTCCTCTCGGCTTAATCGGTGATGTGTGAATAATTTTTCTAAAGTTTCTTTGAAATGTATCATATTGTTTTTTGTCTTTGTTTATTCGGATTAGATATAATATCGGATTAGAAATAACATTTCTTCAAGAAATGTTATTTCTAACCCGATATTGAAGTTAAGCATTTAGCCAATTCATAATCATCGTTTTACCGTGCTCTGTAAGTACTGATTCTGGGTGAAATTGTACACCGCAGACATCATACTTTTTATGCCTCATAGACATAATATTTCCAGCCGCATCTCTCGAGGTGATATGAAACTCCTCGAGCGGTGCCTGTGCATCTACCACCCAAGAGTGGTAATGCCCAATACGAAACCTTTGTGGTACATTACGAAAAATTGGCTCATCTTTTTGTACAATTTCATTTTCTGAACTAATTCCGTGTAGTACTTCTGCTAAATTATGCAACTTACCACCAAAAGCCTCTGCAATGGCTTGATGCCCTAAGCAAACTCCAAGAATACTTTTTTGTGGGGCGTAATAACGAATCAATTCGGACATTACCCCCGCCTCTGATGGCAAACCCGGACCAGGAGAAAGGAGTATTTTGTCATATTGAGCTACTTCTGCCAAAGCGATTTCATCATTGCGACGAACCGTCGGCGAAATGCCCTCCTCCTCGAGCATGTGTACTAAATTGTACACAAACGAATCGTAATTATCTAAAACTAAAACTTTCATTTTTTTATACTTTTTGATGTGAAAATTTAAATTGTTATTTAAAACCATACTACCAGACATTCTCCATCCAGAAATAATATTTCTCAAAGAAATGTTATTTCGCCGCTTCCAACATGGCTTTGCGCAAAGCCCCGAGTTTGTGGGCTACCTCTGCCAACTCCTTCTCGGGGACGGATTGCGACACAATGCCGGCACCTGCTTGATAATGCAGTTTGAAGTTTTTACTCAAAAAAGAGCGAATCATAATGGCGTGATTCAAACGCCCTTCAAAATCCATAAAACCAATCGCACCGCCGTAATACCCCCTAAAATGAGGCTCTAAGGCATAAATAATTTCTAAGGCTTTGTATTTAGGCGCGCCCGAGAGCGTACCCGCAGGGAAGGTATCGGCAAAAATCTTGAGCATATCCGCTGGTCGGATATCAGCAGCTACTTTGGAAACCAAATGAATTAGATGTGAAAAGTACTGTATTTCTTTGTAGGTCTCGACTTTGACATTTTTGCCATTTCGGCTCAAATCGTTACGCGCCAAATCTACGAGCATCACGTGTTCTGCGGTTTCTTTGGGGTCTTCAAAGAGTGCTTTGGAAGCGGCGGCATCTTCAGCATCATTGCCCGTACGGCGGAAAGTGCCCGCAATAGGGTGAATCTCGGCACGAGAGTTTTTGACAATGAGCTGCGCCTCGGGCGAAGAGCCAAAGATTTTGAAATTTCCAAAATCAAAGAAAAACAAATAAGGCGAAGGATTGATAGAACGCAAACGGCGATATACCTCAAACTCATCGCCCTTGAAAGCTTGTGAAAAACTGCGCGAAAGCACGACCTGAAAGACATCGCCTCGCTGACAGTGATTTTTACCCTGCGCTACGGCTGCCAAAAAGTCTGCCTCGCTGCCGTAAGCCTGCTCCTCGCTGCGTAACTCAAAACCGTGACTCGCCGCATGGGGAGCCTCCAAAAGTGCCAATAAATCTGCCGTAGAGGTAGCGTAGTGCTGCCCCTCTACGCCGTGCTCGTAGATGTAAAGCTCGTCTTTAAAGTGATTGAAAACCAATACATAACGATAAAAACGATATAACATATCAGGCATTTCTCGCTCTTTGTGAGGCTGCTCGGGTAGCTCTATATTTTCAAAATAGCGAATCGCTTCATAGCTACTATAGCCAAAAAGTCCACTATGCGAATGCGTAGGTGCTACTGGCAGTTGCATTTTAAAAACCGTTTTAAAGCTTTCCAAGGCAGCTAAGGCATCGGCTGGAACGGGCAGCCTACCCTTTTTCAATGTGCCATCGGGCAGTTGAATGCGAAACGCCTGTTGCTCGAGCCGAAACTCCGCCATAGGCTCGAGGCATATATAAGAAAAACTATTTTCCAACAGCCGTGCGTCGGTCGCCTCGAGAAGTACCGCCTCGGGATAGGCATCACGCAGGCGCAGATAGGCTGCAACAGGAGTGAGCGTATCTGCAGGGATAGTCTGCTTTTTACTTTGAATATCAAATTTATTCATAATACAAGGTGTTTTTTTTGTTGTTTTTAAATATTTAATAATGCGCTAAAAAAGCCTAAAGCCAAAAAAGGCTTACTCTGGACGAGTAAGCCTTTTTTACTTTGATGCTTATGTATATGAAGAGGTTATATTGACCGTTTTAATGGCACTTCTCTATCTACAAAGCAGTAGCTACTCGTCGAATTTGTATTCGCGAGCCACCACCAAGCAGTAAATAAAGATGTCATATTTCGGTTCATATACCTAACTAAAAAAGTTTGTGTTTGATTTGATGCTGCAAGTAATATCTTATTTTTGAGATTTCCAAATTTTTTTTGATTTTTTTTTTACAAATTAAATGTGCTTAACCTTTAGTGCCCAATAAGATTTTTTCATACTACTGTACATTTTCCATTCAGAAATAACATTTCTCAAAGAAATGTTATTTCTAAGCCCATTTTTGCATAGGGTGGGGTTTGCAAATCCTACGCTATAGAAAAATGTATAGTGGTATGTATCAACGTAATTATAATTGTCAGAGGATTTTGGGGCTGCCTGATTCATAGGAGGTTTATTAGCCTAAGCATCAATTTCGTTAAAAGTTTTGATGGTTGATTGTTTTGTTAGGATAAATTTTCAGTAGCATTATTTTATTTTGGGCTATTTTTTGTAAATTTAAAATCAAACATTAGCAACACCATTCCAAAAGATAAAATATGATTCAGATTTTAAGATTATTATGGTTTTATTTGATAGCCAATTACTTAATTTTTTTTCCATTTTTGCTATTTTCGAGCCAAATACCTCATGATTTTTGTGTCAGTGAGCAGGAGTTGCAGCTACATCAAGATATTAACAAACTGCGTAACGGGACTCGTATGAAAGGAGTTATTCCATTATCTTATAAACTTTCATACGTAGCCCGTTTGCATGCTCAAGATATAGCCAAAAACTATGGTTTGGATAAGGTAAGTAAGGGACAGGGTTATTACGGTTGGTCTTCTGAAGGTTTTTGGGAAGAGTGCATGGTTATGTCAGAGTCGCCTAATGCGTGTGCAAGCACACAGGCTAAGGCAATTATTGGATATGAAGCGGCACTTGATGAGTTAGTTTTTTACGGTAAAGGGCGTGAATTGATTGATTTTTGGCGTAGTGATAGTCATTTTTCAGCGTTGCTTATGCAAAGAGGAGACTGGAGTCGGCGAAAGCATAGGGCTATGGGTGTGGGTGTTTATAAAGATATTATTTGTATATGGATAGGCGATGAAGCCGATACTTTAGGCGCTCCCCCACTTTGTGAAGGCGAAGTACCCTGGCTAACGCTTAAACCTCAAGTAGCTGATAGCATATCTATTGCATCAAAATCGGACTCAAATGATAGCACGTCTTATAGTGCACTTCATACTTTGGATACAGCAAGTAATGATAAGCAAACAATTACAGAGACAACAACTTCCTCTTATTATTTAATTTTTGGTAGTTACAAAAAGCGCAAAAATGCAAAACGTGCATTAGAACAGGCAAAAGAAAATGGATTTGAGCAAGCAATTATATTAGAGGCTGATAAAATTGGTTATTTTAGAATTTCGCTCAAAAGATATACAAGCCTGAAAGAAGCAAAACTCGAGCAGCAGAATTTAGATTCTAATAAATATACTGATGCTTGGATATTGAAAGAATAATACAAATAATAAACACTTATCAAGCATATTTCATTGCGCCACTATATATTTTCCATAGACTGGGGTTTGCCAACTGCAGGTCTTTAACAAATATGAACTACCTAATTTGGGTACACGAGCGTTTTGCCAAATTAGCCCAGAACTCACATTTTTCTAAAACTGTGAGTTCTGAAACTTTCTACTTATAGGTTTACGCATTTGAAGTACACCCGCTTGAAAAGTTATTGTTTTTCGTCAAACCAACTGGCATATTTGAGGTAGTTTTTTGAGATGCGTTCGAGCATTTCTTTTCGATCTCCTACGGGTTTGAGCTTTTTAGCAGGCACGCCAGCATAGATATAGCCAGATTCTACCACTGTATTTTCTAAAACAACAGCACCAGCAGCAACGATAGCACCCGATTCGACGATGGCATTATCCATAACAATTGCGCCAATGCCAATTAGAGCATAATCCTGAATCGTGCAACCATGCACTACGGCATTATGTGCAATCGAAACATGGCTACCAATGGTAGTAGGTGCTTTTTGATAAGTCCCGTGAATAGTAGCATTATCTTGAATATTGGTATAATCACCAATTTTGATATAATGTACATCGCCACGCACAACAGCATTAAACCATATACTACAATGATCGCCCATTTCTACTTCGCCTACAATAGTTGCATTTTCTGCAATAAAACAAGATTTTCCAAATTTTGGGCTAATGCCTCGTACTGAACGAATTAAAGCCATAATAAACAGCGTTTTTTAGGTGTGATAAAATAAGATTACCTGGGTGCATTTCAAAACTACGCAGTTTGTGTTTGGTAGGGACAGCAAACACGGCGAGAGTAGTTGTTTTAAGACAGTAGCTTATGCTAGTGCATAAATATGAATTGCACCCGATTACATTTTAGTTAATGCCCATTTCTGGATAAGGAATAAAAGCCTCTAAAAAAAGTACAGTAGCATCTTTTACAAAAAGTGCAATTACAATAATAATTACACCTGTAATTAATCCTACGGCTTTATTATTTTTGCTAATTTCTTCAAACTCCTCTACTTTACGTGTGAGCTGTGTAAAAATAAATAATCCTAAGCCTACAACAATAGCTGATATAACAAAAGCTATACTTACAAACAAAACAACATAACGCGTACTTGCCACAAAAAGAGGGATTGTGCCCTCTATTTGAGGGTCTAAAATGCGCAAAACCGTAATGGCTGGCTGTAAAGCACTCGATACAATATAACCTACGGCAAAAATAATTGAAGAGGAGAGTATAGCAAAAGCTAAATTATCCTCTTGGATTTGATAGCGTTTGACTAAAAGCAATCGAAAACTTTTATAAGCTATAAAAGTAACGACAAGGGCGAGAATCAAAGCTAATAAAAGCTGACTCGTCGCTAAAAATAAAAGTTTGTTGTTCATCATAATGCAATGATAAGAAAATTTGTCATTTTAAATAGTAAAATTAGTTTAATTATTATTACGACTCGGCACGCATATATGTAAACCTTTTTGATGCTCTGGCGAAACAACCCCAAGTTGCCAGCCCTTAGCAGTAGTTTCCCAAATATAATATTTTTTTCCTTGATGTTTTACATAAGTACCTTGTGCGGGCAGGTTAATACCAAGCATAGAATGGGTTGGATTATTCACAATAGCTACATCGTAGCCAAAATGAGTTAAAATAGTATAAGCAAGCACTGTTCTTGTATCGCAATCCCCTTGCTGTGTATGCAAAAACTCTACGGGAGAGTGCAGCCCGTGCTTTACATTTTCTACATAAGGACGCTTATCCCTGACAATATATTCTTTATAAAATTTATTTTGTTTTTTTATGGCTTCTTCTGCGGTTATATCCAAAACCAGTACGTAGGGAATATGCTGAATAAAGCTGACTATAGCTTCTGCAAATTCAGCATAGCCGAGTTTTTTCTCTTCTTTTAAAATTTTGAAATGCTCATAAATAGGTTTGAGCTGTGGGTCATCAAATTTGATCATAGGCTCATAAATTTTTCGCCAATACTCACCATCTGTTGTATATTCTTGATACTCGCTAATTTTTTCACGATTTTTTCTTGAGCGACATTTTTTTTCTCCAGATACTTTAAACTCCATAGCTAAACGAGTGGCGCGGTCAGTTTTCCATTTCTTTTTATGCGTAGCAGGCTTTATAGGTTCTGCGCAACTGACACTCGTTACATTTTCTGTGGCATATATATCATCAGGTGAAATTATATCTTCGTTTAATACAATTTCAGGATCAAAATCTTCAACCCATTCTTCAAAATCAGATACAACGATAAGCCCACCCAAAAGCATTACAGCTACCACTATAAAGGCAATTAAACCGAAGCAACCTAAAAAACATCCTCTTAAAAATTTCATATTTATTCGTTTTGCAGATTGTATAACTTAAGTTATTGATTTTTTTCTTGTGCCGCTTCTAAATAGACTTCTATAAGCCCTTCAGGTAAATCAAAATAAAGCAATTTGTTTGCTTTGTCTATTTTTGTCATAAATTGTAAAGGCAACAAGACCTCTGCCTTTTGATAAATAACAGCTACCATATCACTCTGTGGGGCATTATAAAGATGTTGCACTTTTCCAAGTTTACCATTTATTTTATCTTCTACTTCATAGCCCAAAAGCTCATGCAAATAATATTCATCTTCCTCGAGAGGAGGGAGCTCCGCATCGGGCAGAAATACAGTTTTACCTTTAAAGCGCAGGGCTTCATCTTTGCTATTCACCTCCTCGAGGCTTACAATAGCTTCTTTTCCGTCGGTAAAATACAATTTTTTGATAAAAAAAGGCACTAAATTCCCCTGTACATCTATCAAAAGCGCTTTAATGTCAGCATAATAATCTAAATTTTCTACGTCCATATAAAGTACGATATCGCCTTTAAGCCCATGTGTACGTGAGACGTATCCGAGTTCGAAACAATTTTCTTTTGTCATGTATTTATTGTTATATT
>JAFIER010000087.1 GCA_020832465.1 Bernardetiaceae bacterium | reverse complement strand
CCCCCACGACGCTATATGGAAAAATGTATGGTGGTATGGCTATTGGTATAAATACAAACAAAAACTAACAGTAAAAATTATAAACAAAAGAGATCAAAAACGATGGCACGTATCAAAATAGAGCTTCCTGATAATTTTCGTTTTCAAACCGAAATAGCTGTTCGGATTTCAGACCTAAACTACGGCGCACATGTAGGTAATGATGCTATATTATCTATGATGCACGAGGCGCGTGTCCAGTTTTTGCAAGCTGAGGGCTATAAAAGCGAACTCGAAGTGGAAGGATTAGGTTTAATTATGGCTGATTCTGCGATACAATATAGGGCAGAGGGGTTCTACGGAGATATTTTTTGTGTAGAAGTTACACCTGCTGATATTACAACCACGGGATTTGATATTATATATCGCTTTTCAGAAAAAAGTAAAGGCAAAGATATTGCTTATGGCAAAACGGGTATGGTCTTTTTTGATTATCAAAATCGTAAAGTAGCGCGTTGCCCAAAGGCTATTTTAGATAAATGGCAATAAACAACAACTTGAATGTTGAAATTATATTTAAAAAAAGCCTTTGATTTCAGGGCTTTCAAAAAAGCAGTACGCACTTATGTGCAATTGCTACTTATTATCCTGCAAAGATCTTGGTCTAAGATCCTAAAAATTAATTGTCGAATTAGCTTGATAATTCGCACAGTATTGCTATCTATTATTTTGATAGCTATGCTTTGGGTGATCAATCTTGTTTTTTATAAACCATTTAGCATTGAGGTTTTCTACGAACGCATGTTTTTTGAGTTTGGGCTTGAAGACCCCGAGCTAATGAGCCGTTTGCGTATATTAGATAATGTAGGCATTACATTTCATAATAGCAAGTTGAAAAGCATAGCAGCTAAGGACAAAGAAAAGCGATACGATGAGTTTGTGGTGCGCAATATGAATCTTTTACTTAGCTACAAACGTTCAAAACAAAATGAACGGCAGCTTTTTCATACCGAATTTTTGAATAAATACCTCAACGACGCAGTCTATTTGCGCAACTTTGAGGCAAGTATGCAAAACTATGAAATCAATCATATAAAGGGAGAGCATATACAGACCATAGATTTTATGATAAGAGTGCATCAAATCTATAATTTGCAAGATGCAAAAAACTATATCTCACGATTGGCGGCTATCCCTAAGAAAATCAAACAACTCAAACAAAATATTAGTGATCAAGCCATGAGCGGAATACGAACGCCTGTGGCTATGTACGATAAGGTGCTTATGCAAATAGATAGTTTTTTGGTGCCCGATGTCAAAAGTAATGTATTATACAAAGATTTTCTCCAAAAAATAAATAAAGCAACTTATCTGCGTCCTACTGCCCGTTACGAACTCGAGCAGGAAGCTTTTAACCTCATTAAATATGAATTGTATCCTGAATATCGCGATCTTAAAGCCTTCATAGAGCAAGATGATTTTATGCGTATTGATTCTATTGGCGTAAACGAAATATCTGGCGGGGATTTTTATTATTTACACCTTTTTTATATCTACAACCAAATATCAGATAACGCACTCGGTGAAAATCAATCCTATTTCGAAGGACAAAAACAAAAGGCACTAAGGCATATCGAATACTTAGATAAAAGTCTGAAAACCGAAATGTTTGCGCTTGGATATGATACTACTCAATTTGATGCGCAAAAAAGCCGTGCAATATTACAAGAAGAGTATCAAACATCTGATAAAATCAGCGATCAGGCTTACTTAGATACGGTGCGTTTTTGGGTTGATAAAGCATATAGCTTATTACCCAATATGCTGGACGATTATACCAAAGCAGAGCTATCCGTAGAGGCGCTCAATCCACTGCTCGAGGATAGGGCAGAAGTGATGGAATACAAAAAAGAGTTGGAAAGCGATAATCCTAAGTTATATGTCAACCTCAAACGTATTCGTGAAATACCTATGTATAATCTGCCTTATCACGTAGCTACGGAGGTCGCAAAGCACGTGCTTTATTGGCATACCGCACAAATTGCTAAGAATCCCTCATTTAGAAGGGTCATACATTTTGAAGTGTATAGAGAAGGCATAGGTATGTTTTTGGCTGATAAACTATGCGAGTTAGACTACCTCGAGACTAACCTAAACAAGGTAGGTATGATTAAAATTCAAGCCTTACAAGCAGTGCGTTTGTACTGTGATATACAAATTCATATAGGAAATATCTCACGCCAAGAGGCTATTGAGTTTATGCAAACACATTCATACCTCAGCAAAAAACAAGCAGAAGATGAAGTCGATAGAATCTCTGCCGTGCCCAGCGAAATGGCTATTTATCAAATAGGATACTGGTATTTTGAAGAACTTGAGCAGCGTATGAAAAGAGATTTTAAAAATAAATACAAACCTCAAATGCTTTACAAACTGATTCTCAAAGATGGCGATATGCCATTTTCTATTCTCGAAAAACAGTACGAAAGACTGCTTATTAAGCAGGGATTAAGCAATAAATAAAACAAGAAAGATAACTTGGATAGATTCCCACTGCTTAGAAATAACATGTCTCAAAGAAATGTTATTTCTATATGGAGAATGTCCAGTAGTATGATGTTTTATAATATTCGCTTTTTTTAAACCTATTCAAACTCCAATATGTTTAAAGCCCAAAACTAACGCATAGCTCACAATGAGCTATAGCATACGCTTGGGCTTTAAATTACGCTCTTATATA
>JAFIER010000079.1 GCA_020832465.1 Bernardetiaceae bacterium | reverse complement strand
AATATATATCTTATTACTCTTTATATTTAAAAAATTATAATTTATACACAACCCAAAGAGGCTTATAACGAAGATGGAGCTTATTACTACAGGAAGTAAAGATATTAGATGTGATATTTTCATAAATATCTTTTCTGTCATAAATTTTATTTCAAAAAATTTCACATCTATTATCTTAATTCCCTGTCGCCCGACGCTCCAGCTTCGTTAAAACCCACTCCCCACGCGGGAGCTGCGGACTACAGCTTTACTACAGCTTAAAAACTGTGAAGGCTGAAACTAGCTAAGTTGATTTACCAACTTGGCGTACAGCCGTTACATGTATAGCAGTGTGGTTCTTGATAAGTTGTTAATCTTGCGCTTATTTGCTGCTTATCCAAATTTGAGGATAAACTCACTTCCTTCATTAGAAGAGCGGACGCTAATTCCCCCTTTATGTTGGTGCATAATTTGTCTTGATAGGCTTAGTCCGATACCAGATCCGTGTTTTTTTGTAGTAAAAAATGGAATAAAAATTTTATCCATAGCCTCGCTATCTATGCCTGGTCCGTTGTCTTTGACAATAATCAATGTATTTCCTTTTTCGTCTCTTTTTGCTTCTAAGGATATTTTTTTAGTACTTTGTGCGTGTATGATGAGTGCTTGTTGGGCGTTATTTATAAGATTAATCAAGACTTGCTCAACTTGTGCTCTATCTGCGGTGATAAAAAGTGTAGCTTTTGGCATTTTAGCTTCAAACTCAATAGCTTCTTTTTCCATATCTTTTCTCAGCAAAGTGGTGAGGTGCTTAAAAAGTTCTTGTATGGCAATATGCTCAAGCTCGGGCATAGGCAACTGTGTTAGGTTTCTGAAGTCTCTGACAAAGCGCACAAGGGAGTCTGAACGCCTATAAATAGTTTGTGCAGCCATGCTTACATCTTCAAAATCTTTGGCATGGATTTGATTTTTTTCAGTACGCATTTTAAGGTCTTGAATTTCCTCTTCGAGCGTTTCTGCCAGGGAGGATATAGGTGCTACGGAGTTCATGATTTCGTGCGTAAGGACTTTAATTAGGTTTTGCCAAGCGTCCATTTCTTTGGCAGCGAGTTCGTTGTGTATATTTTGTAGTGTAATAAGTTTGTAGGCTTGCCCTCTGAGGTTCATTTCTATGGCATATACAGATAGTTCAATTTTTTCTCCGTTTTGAAAAGAGGATATCAATGCACTGCTTCCTGTATGTAGTGCATCGAGTGTTTCGGACATATTAGGTGCAAAGGCATTAAGTTCTTGAATAAGGGTAAGTCTTGGTATAGCAAGCAATCTTTTGGCTGCGTTATTATAAATCTGCACTGCTCCTTTATCGTTATAAGTAATGATACCGATACCGATATGTTGGATAATTGTTTGTAGATATTGATGTCGTTCTTCCTTGTTGTTTCTGATGGTTCGGAAATGTTGAATGACATCATTGAGTGCGTTGCCTAAGTCTTGAAAAGATTGGTCTTGCAAGTTGATATGATAAGAGTTAGAGAAGTCATCATAACGAATATACTTGAGTAGTTTGATAACTTCCTTGTTAGTACGCTCTACTTGTCTTATGAGTGCATATATTTGAAAGATAATAAGTGCTGTAAGTCCTATGGCTGTAAAAATATAAGCACTTTGCACGACGAGCCAAGCCCATAGCAGCATGGTAAGTAGCAATAAGCTAAGCCTTATAATTAGCCGCCAGCGAAAGTCTTTAAAGTTCATAATAGGTAAAAATTATTATGGGGTGGCTTAATATAACAAAAAAGCGAGACATAGATTGATTCTTTGCCTCGCTTATCATTTTTTTAACATCACTTTGCTTAGTCTTCGATATCGACATCAATATCAGCGATTTCATCACTTTTATCAATATATACCAAACCCTTGTAATAAAGTTTGCCTTCGTGCCAGTGTGCTCTGTGGCTTCTGTGCAACTCACCCGTAGCTTGGTCTGTAGAGAGCGTTTTGGGCGTAAGTTTGTGATGCGTTCTGCGCTTATCGCGTCTTGTTTTGGATATCTTTCGTTTTGGATGTGCCATATCAACCTTTGGTTTTAAAAATCAATAAATACGTTTTACTTTTCTGAATTATTATTTTTCAGTTTTTGCAGGGCTGCCCAGCGTGGGTCAGCTTCTGGTTGCTCTTCATCGGCTTCTTCGGTTTCGGAGCTATAAACCCAAGGCGAAGTATCGTCTTCTTGATCTTCGTATTTTGGGTGAAGCCTTTTCATTGGTACAGATAGCAATACAAATTCAAAAATGGGCTGTGCCAAGTCTAAGTGCTGTGTATCTGCTGTAATAACAGATACCTGCTCGTCAATTTGGTCTTCTGCTTCGCCGTATTTAAAAATAAGCCTGTGCTTAGTTTGTATAGGTTTATCAAAAAGCTCAAGCGAACGGTCGCATCTTAGCTCTATTGTGCCTTCGAGCGTAAAATCAGTTTGCAATATACGCTCTGATTTGTCTAATTGCAGTGCAACTTTGACATTAGCTTTTTGAAGTATATCATTCGGAAAATGAGATAAAAACGTCTCGTCTATCTCAAACTCGTAGTGATGCAGTCCATTTTTTAGATTGATAATCCCTATCTGAAACCTTCTTAAATTTTTCACGATTCCCCTCTTTTGGTGAACTTAGCAAATAAGACTGCAAAGATAATTTTTTGAATCGTTAATTCCAAATATAAAAACTTGTTTTTTTTCATAAACAGACAGTTAGCCCTATTAAAGCTATTTTTTATTTTCAAAACGGCTTTATTTTTGCCAATTATAGTGTAGATTTATATGCTGTATAGGTTGCATACTATCACTAAAAACAAACGTACTATATGAAACATCTATCTTTATTGACTTTTCTTTTTTGCCTATTTTGGGCATCAGTAGAGGCGCAGCCCGCCAATTTGCGTATTCGCTCTAATACGCACGCTTTTGTTGTTGTTATCAATGGGCAGGCGCAGAGTTTTACGCCACAGAGAGAGGTTTTTCTTAACAATCTCAGAGCAGGTATGCACAATATCGAATTGAGATTAGAAAATCAAGGGCGTACACGCAACAATACTTTTTCCTTCCGAACAGCTATTTTTTTGCAGCCAGCTACTGCTCATAGCTACACATTAGATTACAACGAAAACCAACAAATCGTATTTATGCCAGAAGGCATGCAAGGTGGGTTCTTTGGTGGTGGTGGCATGGGCGGAGGCGGTATGATGCCTGATGAATGCCCTAATACATTTACAGATTCGGAGTTCAGACGCTATGTGAGAAGCATAGAAAACCAATCTTTTAGCGAAGGCAAACTCGCAGTAGCGAGGCAGGGATTGCGCCAAAGTAATCTTTATACAGACCAAGCGATTGAAGTCATGAGACTATTTTCTTTTGACCCCGAAAAGCTCGAGTTTGCTAAAATGGTATATACCCGCCTCTGCGACACACATAATGCACATTTGCTTAACGATGGATTTAGTTTTAGCTCAAGTGTAAGGGAGTTTAGTCGTTTTTTGGATAGTCAAAACTAAACTGCTGCTTAGGAGTTGAAAGTGAGTAAAAGACACCAAACACGGCGTAGTGCCCAGAGAACTAACATTGCTGTCAGAAATGTTAATTCCAAACTTATGGCTGCGTAAAAATGAAATGCACCCGTTCGTTCCTATGGGGTTTGTATCTATAAAAATATTTTTTGCACATCTGCATAGATTCATAATATCACAGCCTTGCGATGCTATAAAGCTATTCACAATAGTCTATAATGACTACTTTGAAATTGAGCGCAGCTTAAACGATGCCACAACATTTGAGGCTATTTGTCGAGCATAGCCTAATGCTTATCGAATTTATCTTTATAAAGACAAAAATATTAGTGAACTTGGCAATGCTATTGCGCATTATTGCAGCAAGTATGTAGTTTTTAGCTTAAAAAAATATCATTTTTCTAAGCTATTCAAAGAGTGCAATTCAAACTTATGTAGTAGCATAAGTTGCTACTGCAAAATAAATTCTCAAGATGTCGTATTTTGGGGTCATCACCAAATACAAATTATGTAGTTTTGAAATGCACTCTATTCAAAGCAATTTTAACCCTAATTTTTAACAATTCATTCATTAAAGTCATGAAAAAAACGACTTACTCAATTTACAACTCGCAGAAATGGCTATTGGTATTAGCAATTCTTGCTATTTGCATGATGATATCCTTTGAAAAAGTTTCTGCACAAACCGTAGCAATTGGAGCTACGACTTACCCCAATATCAATGACGCAGTAGCTGCCTCGAATCCAGGCGATGTCATTGAAATTGACGGCACTTTCACGGAAAGTATTACATTAGATGCACCACACCATCTTACATTGAGAGGAAGTGGAACAGCTACTACAAGCATCGCCCCAGCAACAGTCGGACCCGCCACTACGGTTATAAATATTCAAACAGGAGGCACATCGGCTACCGAACGCTTAGTGATTGAAAACCTTACGGTTACGGCAGCTTCAATAGCAGGATTACATTTTAATGTTGCTGGTGGCGGTGGGTTTATTACAGTTTTTAATGTAACTATGGACGATTGTAATTTTGGTGTAATGTTTAATGACCAAGTCTATGAAGACTTAAGATTTGAAAATTCTAATATCATAAACTGTTTTATAGGTATTAGAATAGATACATCTGTAGATGGTTTGCTTTTACAAAATTTAAATGTCGCTAATAATAATCGTACAGGTATGCTTATTTCTGGGTCTCCTACCGCTTCTATCGGACCAGGCAATATTACGAATGTTAATATCAATAATTGTACTTTTACAGATAATGGTGCTGACGGAAGCATTGAGAGTGGCGATCTCTGGCTCAGGCGATTTAATGGCACGGGAAGCCTCAGTAATGTTACGATTACAAATAACCTAAATACTGCCTATGTTGGTTTTAAAATGAGAGGCTGGGATAGTGGCATACCCTCACTTACGAGTGGCGACTATCAGCCTTATCCTGACTTTACGATTACAAACCTCGTAGTCGATGGTACATATAACCAAGTAGCATCATCAGATAGACCGGGAGCAGCCGTATATCTCGCCGGTTTTTCCGAGTTTCCGACTACTCCAATTTTTACGAACTGCCAATTTAGAAATGGTTCTACCAATGACTCTCAAAGGCGTACAGCATTACATGTAGGCCCTATATACAATACAACAACAGGTAATCATACTACAGTTAATCTTGGGAATAGCATTATAGAAATGAAAAATGATGCTTCCTACCTCGCCCCCTTTTTTAGTACAGCCGTTCCGCCAGGTCAGACAGTCAATAGTTTTATCGTCAATCAAAGTATTCTTGGCAATATCAATGCACAAAACTGCCAATTTGAAGTGGCTGGCGTACCTTATGACCTCACAAACCAGAATGATTTGTTCGAAATCGAAGACCGCATTTTTCACGCTATTGATGTAGATGCAAGTATAACTGGATTTGGTGGTTTTGTATCTGTAGTAGCTGATAATGCTTACTTTACCGAAAACAGCTATCTACCAGTATATACCCCTGCTCCACACTCAGACCCCTATCCGAATATAAACCGCGCCATAAAGGTAGCAGATAACGGCTGGACAATTCATATCAAAGCCGCTACGGAAGTCTATAACGCACTGCCTACGGCACTCACACCCGCCCCTTCTGATGTCATTGAGCCTGTAATAGTAGATAAAAATCTGACTTTCGACGGCAATGGCACAGCCTTCAATCAAACCCTGATTAACGGACTTACCATGAACGGCACAGGCGTGAATCTCGATTTGAATATCCCTTTCACATTGAGCAATACCCTAACCATGACCGAAGGCATTATCAATAGCAGCAGCGATAACTTTATTGCTTTGGCGCATTCGCCTGCACCTGTTACGGGAGGTAGTGCAAATAGCTACGTAAACGGACCGCTCGGTATTTTACAAATTGATAACCTTACGGCTGCCCTTACTTACAATTTGCCTTTGGGCAAAGTAGGCACATACACAGAGTTTCGCCCTACGCTGGCCCGTACTGATTTTGCAGCAGCGACAACGACGGCTGCTAATTTATATCTTTTTGAAGCCTTTATCAATCCGCCTACAGCAATCCCGGCTTTTAACTTTACTGATGGGATTAGCATCGTATCTGACAAAAAGTTTTGGGAAGCCTCACAAATTGCAATACCTACACAAACTACCAATATTTTTATTCAAGATGTAGGTTTTGATGTAGCTGCAACTGAAGGATTAGATAATGCTGAAAGCCTCGTTGTAGCTAAATCCCAAGCTGGTAATTGGATTAGCTTAGGCATTGCTACAGCAGCTACGGCATTCCCCGCTGCAATTACTTCGGCAGAAGCATTTACAACGCTCGGAACTTTTATTGCAGCTACTGTTTCTAATGCGCCCGATGCACCTATAAATCTTGTAGCCACCGCTACAGGATTCAATAGCATCGAAGTTACTTGGGAAGACCAAGCCGATAATGAAGACGGGTTTCGACTCCAGCGTTCCGAAGATTGCGTGAATTATACGGATTTAGCTACACTGCCTGCCGATACTGAATCTTACACCGATAATAGTGTAGATGACGGCAAACGCTACTGCTACCGTGTGCGCGCTTTCAACGACGAAGGTAATTCTGCCTTCTCGAATGTCGATGATGCGATTACACCCATTAAGCCTCCTATCAATTTGAGCTTAGCATTTTTGAGCAATAATCAAGTGGATATAAGCTGGGACGACGAGTCAGTATCGGAAGAAGAATATCAAGTTGAGCGTTCGGCAGACGGAGGAGCAACTTTTACACTTATTGCAACTTTAGGCGCAAATAGCGAAAGCTATAGCGATGTATCAGAAATTATAGAATGTGGCACTTATCTCTACCGTGTGCGTGCGGCAAATACAGTAGCAGGTACTTCGGCATACTCAAACACACTTGAAGTAAGCACTCTTCCCAATCCCCCTACGAACCTCTCGACAGAGCTTGGGCGTGAGCAGATTGATTTGCGCTGGGAGGATAACTCAGAATGCGAAACTTGCTATGTGATTGAGCGCAGTGAGTCGGTAGAGGGTCCGTATGAAGTGCTCTCTACGGTTGAGCCCAATGCGACGCGTTTTTCGGATATTCAAGCCGAATATGACCGCATGTATTTTTATCGCGTTCGTGTATGCGATTTTAATACGCCGGAGTCTTATACGAATGTAGCTTTTGCGCTGCTTGCCCTTCCCAATTTTCGTTTGACTTTGCAAGGTGAGCCGGGCGATAAAACTGCCTTTTTGGTTTGGGAAACGCCAGCTGATTTGTTGCCTTTTGTTGCTTACTACGAAATTTATGGATTTTCAGAGCCTTTCTTTTCTACCAAAGTAGGTGAAACGGCTTCAAACCACTTTGCCGTAGAAAATCTGCTCAATGGCATAGAGTACGATTTTATTATCCGCCCTATTTTGAATAACCCTGCGGGTAGAGATCCTTATATTCCAGGGGCATTTTCAAATTATGTAAGCATTCGCCCTTCCATTGTATTGAGTACGGAAACGATTACTGAAGCGGATTTTACGCTTTATCCGAATCCGAACAGCGGTAGCTTTCGCGTAGAAATGCCGAATGGTTTATCGGAGGCTTCGATAGAAGTTATCAGTACGGCAGGCCAGCGTTTGCACAGCCAGACGCTCTCGGCGATGGATTTGGGCAGTGCCATTGAAGTGCAAATGCCTCGAGTGCCGTCGGGTTTGTATATTTTGAAGGTGCAAAGTGGAGCGCAGATTTGGCATAAAAAGTTTGTCGTGCGCTAATAAAACCGAAAATTTGTCTGAATCAGGATTTACGGGATTTTAGGATTTTCAGGATTCTTTCTAACCACTGGTAGGGTCTTCGACCACTTATAGGTTTCTCAAAAATCCCTATCAGTGGTCGGAACGACCCTGTGAGTGGATTTTTTGAATCTAAATTTGTCTGAATCAGGATTTGCGGGATTTTAGGATTTTCAGGATTCTTTCTAACCACTCATAGGGTCTTCGACTGCTTATAGGTTTCTTAAAAAAACAGTAGATTTTTGACTAGGATTCTAATATTAGATTTGGAACTTTAACTTCAACAAAAATGTAGTAGAGGTTATTGTAAATGTTTTTCATAAAAAATGACTAAAAACAAACGTTTTTCACAAAAAATAAACGTTTTTCACGGAAGAGAAGCTCCCGAGACAGACAGTACTTTAGTGGGCTATGGTGCAGTTATAGATGCGCTCGAGCTATCTATGCCTTTGCCTACACGCTTGTCTGTAATTAGTTCTAAACACAAAAAATACAATGCCGAAAAATGGCAAGTTTTTACGCCACGTTATGCGCCTCAAGAAGAGCTTTTAAGTCATTTAATTTTTGCACTCAAATATGAAGGCATAGATTTGCTTTTTTTTAAAAAGCTATTTCAAAAAATTCAGCACGAAGAGCTCGAGGCTTGGATACAGAAGCAACCCCTAAGCCAATATAGCCGAAAGCTATGGTTTTTATACGAATGGCTTACAGCTCAAAAACTCCCTATTGAAAACTTAAAAAGCGGTAACTACGTCGCCCTCCTCGATGAGAAAAAGCAGTTTGCACGCACAGAAGGCACAAAATCTATACGCCATCGCATTATCAATAACTTAATCGGAACGGTTAATTTTTGTCCTATAATTTACAGAACGCCAAAACTTGAGGCTTATATTGCGGCTGATTTTGAAGCACAAAAAGAAAAATATTTTCAAAATTTAAGCCCTCAAATTAGAGCGCGCACAGCCGCTTTTTTATTGCTCAAAGATTCAAAATCTTCTTTTACAATCGAGGGTGAAAGTGCTAAAAATCAAAGAATAGCACGCTGGGGACGCGCTATTGGAGAAGCGGGAATAAGACCGCTTTCGGAACAAGAACTTGTAGCACTACAAAAACTTATCATCGGAAAAAGTAGATTTGTTTCCTTCGGATACCGCCAAAAAGGAGGATTTATAGGCGAGCATGACCCTGAAACTGCAATGCCTATACCCGAACATATTTCAGCAAAATGGCAAGATTTACAGCTGCTTATGCAAGGCTTTTTTGATACTTATCAATTACTGGTAAAAAATGATTTAGATGCTGTATTATGTGCTGCTGCACTCTCTTTTGGGTTCGTATTCATACACCCTTTTGAAGATGGCAACGGGCGGTTGCACCGCTATTTGATACATCAAATCATGGCTGAAAAAAAGTTTTATCCTACGGGAAATATTTTCCCTATATCAGCGGCTATTTTGGATAAAATAACAGCCTATAGAAGGGTTTTAGAAGCCCATTCGCACCCTTTGCTCGAGCATATTGAATGGAGAGAAACAGCGCAGCATAATGTAGAGGTCTTGAATAATACGATAGATTTTTATCGTTATTTTGATGCTACTGCGGCAGCTGAGTTTTTGTATGATTGTTTGGATTATACGCTTACGCAAATTCTACCCCAAGAAGTTGAATATTTGATGCAATACGACAATTTTAAAACGAAAATAAGCGAATATTTTACAATCTCTGACAAGCAAATCAGTTTGTTGCTTAGTTTTTTGAAACAAAATAACGGAAAACTCTCGAAAAGAGCAGGTGAAAAAGAATTTGCACGGCTTACCTCCGAAGAAGTAGCACAGATAGAAAAAATATATCGTGATTGCTTTGTAGATACTGTATGATGCTCAAGCCCCCCACGATTAAAATAATGGGTTTTGTTTTTATGCCATTGCTTGGGTTCTTACAAGGAACTCTTGGATTTTTTGAATTTAAATTTGTCTGAATCAGGATTTGCAGGTGTTAAAGCTGTAGTACAATATCATGCCCACCATTTTTATCCGCTTTACTGTTAAGCATACCATCAAAACGATACTCGCCTTGATGTTTACCTTTGGCATTACAAACTTCGAATGTTCCTTTTTCAAAATCTGTAGATAGGTATATCAAGTTTTTTCCATAGCCTTGTTTGAAAATTTGAAACGGTGTATCTTTTTTGTTTGTGTTCTTTTTGCTGTTATACCTACTCAAATCAGGATCGTATTTGTATAAGTTAGCCTTTGCTATTTTTTTAGCTATTTTTCTGATAACTGCTATTTTAGTGCCCGCACCAAATAGTTTTTCATATTGATTGCGCTCTTGCTCTGTTTTTTGACTTTTATAAAACAAACGCCATATTTCTTGGGCATTTAGTTTAGTGCTGATAAGCGCGTTAGAATATGCTAAGTTTGGAAAGTAAGGATTAAATTTGTTTCCTTGAAGTCTTTCTAAACATTTAATAAAATAGTCGTTTTGAGGATTTTGATGGTATTTATGAAAATGAAAATCAAACCAAGTATGCACATCAGATACGGCTACTTCTTTCGGAATATTAGGAAGGTTTTTAAACTCCAATCCCATCAAGCCATTGTAGCTATCGGGATATGCATTTTCTAACTGCTCTAAATCCTGAATATTTTTTTGAGCATAGCCCAGTATAATACGTAGTGGCTCTATGATGTCGTGCGTAATATTAGGAATAAGCAACTGTAGCGTTTCCTAGTCGGTGTAAATAATTTCGTAGAGTTTTTTTGTCAGCTTATGATTAGATATTTCGAGTTCTAATAAACTTGCTTGTAGTAGCACCTCATCTTCATTATCATCTTTTGCTTTCAGAATAGCTTCGTTGAGCGCAGCAAACTTATCCACAAATAAAGACCAATCATCAAGCGCAAAGGCTTCTTTGAAAAGTAAAAAGTTAGTTTTCATTTTCGTTGTTTTTTGTAATGCATAATTTCGGCAAAATCTCGTTGCCCTTGGTCGAAAAATCCGCTTGGAAACTTTTGTAAATCAGAAGTCTCATTAAGTTCGATTTTGATAACCTTGAGAGGTTTGTTTTTTTCTTGACTAAAAAAATTGATAACTACGTCTTTATAACTCACGTGGTCTTTGAGACTTGCGATGCGAATGCCGTTTATGACGTGTTCGCTATGCGTTTCTACTATAATTTGTAAGCCCGCACCTGCCATGTGTCCCAAAAACTGACCTATACGAGACTGTCCAAAGGGGTGCAAATGTGCCTCAGGATTTTCAATAATAATTAGACTACCCTTTTGAGCAATCAAACCCGTAACAACAATGGGCAATACATAACTAATACCAAATCCAATATTATTGGGATGTAAAAAATCCGTATCAGCACCTAATTTTTTTATCCCAATACGCACTTGATTTATGGCTTCATAATCTTGCACATTGAACTGCACATCGGGAACAATGAAGTCCATCCATGCCTCGATTTGCTCTTGTATAGTAACTCCAAACTTTGTTGTATCACGCCGTTTTCTTATGGCATCTACTCGGTGCGTCATGCTATCAGCAATGGCTTGCCCTGTGTACTCGCCTTGAAAACCTACGTGAATAAAGTTTTGTGTGGTGAGCTGCTGCGTATTACGAGGTCCAAGACGCTCGGCATTCAGATAATGAAAATCGTTATAAAAAGGAAGGCGATTTTCATTAGTAGATTTCAATAAACCTTTCAAACTACGAGGCTTATTTAACTCACTCTCAAAATGAGCAATTTCAACAGCATCTTTATCATCAAAAAGCTCAAAAGAAAAAGTTTTATCTTTGGCATTTGTATTGATAATCTCGGAAGTCGAACCTAATTCTAAAAAAGTTTTTTCCTTGTCGTTAATAGAAATAGATTCAGCTTCTTTTGTCTCATAAGTTTGATAAAGGCGACGGAGTAACAGCAAGCCTTGTACAACAGAAGACTTTCCTACGCCGTTTCCGCCCGCTAAGGCTGTAATTTTACCAAAACTAATTTCTGTATCTAAAAAGCATTTAAACTGCTTTATTCGCATTTTTCTAAGCATGAATCAATGATTTAAGATGAGTTTGAATAAGCTCGTCAGCAATTTTGAAACTATAATCGAGTTTATCTAACTGATTTGTGCCTGCTGAAAGGGCTTCTAAGTACTGCGCATCTTCTTGAATTTTATTGACCAAAACATTTACAAAAGCATTAGGCTTGAGATAAGCCTGTACCTGCTCGGGGCTATATTGCGAAAGTAACACCGACCATGCCGTGAATAAGGACTTATTGATAGGGGGGGTGTATTGCTTCTCTATATGTTTAGGTAAGATTTTGCGAAAAGCATAAGAACCGAACAAATAATGCACATTTTGCATACTGTATGCAAACTCTTGGCGTATTTTTTCAAAATCTATTGTACTGTCTCGGAGACTTAGCTGCTCCAAAACATCATCTAAAAACGAGTCCATTTCGCCTTTGTAAGTAACTATTTTCTCAATTTTGGCTAAATAAAAGCCCACAAAACGCATAACCAACTCTTGGTCTTCCATACGCAAGGGTTTTATACTCCCATTAGTAGCCGTAATGAACGCTTCAGAAGATGCCATGCCTCTAATCAAGTCGCGAATCTTTTTTGTAGATAGGCTATTTCGGATTTCCTGCCTATTGAGCGGCTTCCCGCCTAAGTTTAATCGCTTAAAAATCTCGGTTTTTACACTCGCCGATGTGCGTGCCGAGATGATATTAAAGTCGAGCTGTGTATCTTCAATTCTTCTTTGATATTTAGGTGCAAGCTGCTCGAAGGTTTTACCTTCACAATCCGTAAGGTATTCCAAATCTTTGAGCTTGAATTTATTATTCAAAAAGTCTCTAAGTGTAGTCAATCTTTGCACACCATCTACCACCTGATATATTCCTTCATGATTTTCGGCTAAATAAAATATAGGTAAGGGTATGCGCAATAGGATTGACTCTATTAAACCCGTTTTGACTTTGGGCTTCCACACAAAATAACGCTGAAAATCAGGTGATAAGTCTATACGTTGCTCTTCGATTAAATGATGTACAATCTCTCTCACAGTAAAGCCTTGCTTTCTTATCGTAATATCCTCGGGGTCAAAGTCGGGCTTCGATACATGGTTTTCACTGGCTGTGGGATTATCTTCGGTGTCTTCAGTATTTTCTATACCCGAGGCATTTTGTTCTTGATAGTCTCGCTCCGCTTCTATATATTTTTCTAAAAAAAACTCTAAAATATCTTTATCGCTTACCGATTTGAGTTCTCCACTTTTCTGAAGCACTTTAAAATCTGTAATATCACCAGTTTCAGAAGTAATACTGAGGAGGGGGCTGCCTGCTTCATCTCGGTAAATCCAAGTATTTTTCTCTTCGTTAGTAAGTCTAAATTCGGATTGAATTTCGGGCAAAATCAAATGGACTTTTTTCATACGTTTATAAAAATGTCAAAATATGGTGTTGTAAGGCTTATAATGCAATTGAGCATTGTACGAAGATACAAAAAAAACTTCAAAATCAAAATAATCCGAGAGCGAACCACTCGTAGGGTCTTCGACTGCTTATAGGTTTCTCAAAAATCCCTATCGTGGATTTTTTGAATTTAAATTTGTCTGAATCAGGATTGTTGGGTTTTGAAATTATAAAAAAAAATGCTATTATTGTTTTCACAAACTAAGACTTAAAAACCCATGTTATACGAAAACTTTGATTTTGCACAATTAGAATCTCCCGATTTTAAAGAGGATAGCGTTAGAGAAGTGCTTATTTTGCCGATATTGCAGCAGCTCGGTTATGCACAGCCGCAAATTGTCAGAAGCAAAACCCTCGAACACCCCTTTTTGAAAATTGGCTCAAAAAAACGAAAAGTAAACCTCGTTCCCGATTATTTGCTCAAAATCGAAGATGCTTACGCATGGGTGCTCGATGCCAAATCACCTACTGAAAATATTAGCCATAGCGACCACATCGAACAAGTATATTCCTATGCCATTCACCCCGAAGTGCGCACTAAGTTTTTTGCCCTTTGCAATGGCAGAGAATTTATCCTTTTCAGACAAGACCAAGAAAAACCATTACTTTTTTTTCCACTCAAAGATATTGCACAGCATTGGGAAAACCTAAGCCAGTACCTTGCCCCTGATTCTTTTCAAAGTGGAAAACAATTTGCCTATACCCCACACGCCAAAAAATCTAAAAAACAAAAACAGCAATTTGACTACTTACAACAACCCCTACTCGGTGAAATAAAAGTAAGAAAACAGGCTGCCAAAAGGCATTTTGGCGTACACGGTTATTTTACCAAACAGGCTTGGAACGTCGTACAAGAATATATTCTCAATTTCTCAAAAGCAGGAGATGTCGTCCTCGACCCTTTCGGTGGAAGTGGCGTAACCGCAGTAGAAGCCTTGGTTACGGATAGAAAAGGCATACACCTCGACCTAAACCCTATGTCCGTGTTTATGGTCGATGCACTAACCGCACCCGTAAAAATTGCAGAACTGAAAAAAAGTTTTGAATATATCAAAGAAAAATTTGAAAAAAAAGCACCAAAAAGCGATAAAGATATACAAGATGCCCTAAAAAAATATCCCTATCCCAAAGGATTCAAACTACCCAAAGGCTCTGATGTAGGGACTATTGAACAACTCTTTTCGGATAAGCAGCTCGCACAGCTCGCATTTCTCAAGCATCTTATCAAAAATGAAAAGGATATAAATATACAGAAAACGCTACTCTTGGCGTTCTCGAGTAGTGTAAATAAATTCAACCAAACATTTCATTATACCAAAAGTACAGGCGGTGGGGATAGTGCTGTTTTTAGATATTACAGATATAGAATAGCTCCGAAACCCGGTGATTTGGAGCTAATGCATATTTTTGAAACAAAAATTAAAAAAGTCATCAATGCAAAAAAAGAGTTATCAGAATTAACGCTTCACAATCACATTAAAGAGGTGGAGGTTCGCAAAGGCTCTGCCACAAATTTGGATTTTGTAGCCGATGAGAGTGTGGATTATATTTATACTGACCCGCCTTATGGCAAAAAGATACCGTATTTGGACTTATCGACGATGTGGAATGCTTGGTTGGATTTGGAAGTGAGCGATGCGGATTATGAAGCGGAGGCTATCGAGGGTGGTGAGCGCAATAAAAGTAAAGATGAGTACAATGAGCTCATATCGCAGTCTATCGAGGAGATGTATCGGGTTTTGAAATTCGATAGGTGGATGTCTTTTGTATTTGCACACAAAGACCCAGAATTTTGGCATTTAATTGTCGAGACTGCCGAGCGTTGCGGTTTCGAATATGCGGGTGCGGTCAAGCAATCTAATGGGCAGACGAGTTTTAAGAAGCGTCAGAATCCTTTTACAGTTTTGGCGGGTCAGTTGATAATCAATTTCAAAAAAGTGCGCAAGCCCAAGTACATCATGAAAGCGGCTCTGGGTATGGATATTGGCGATATTATCATTCAAACTTGCGAAGGCGTAATTGCACAGAACAATGGCGCAACGCTCGAGCAAATCAATGATGAGTTGATAATCAAAGGCTTAGAGCTCGGTTTTTTAGATTTATTGAAAAAAGAATATTCAGACCTTACGCCTTTTTTGTTAGATACTTTTGACTACGACGAGCAGTCCGAAGTTTTTAGCTTACGCAAAGATACGAAGTTCAAAACGCATATTGATTTGGATTTGCGAGTGCGTTATTATTTGATTTCTTATTTGCGCCGTATGGAACGCGAAAGCAAAGCTCCTACTTTTGATGAAATTGTATTGCATATTATGCCGCTGCTCAAAAATGGCATTACGCCCGAAAATCAAACGATTTTGAATGTACTGGAAGACATCGCCGAGCGTACAAGCGAGGAGGCATGGCAGCTTAAAAAAGAAGGACAAAGTAAAATATTTTGAGATGATTTTTCATAACTAACAGTTCTGCCAGAACTGTTAGTTATGAAAAATACAAAACTTAAAACGATATGACACAAAAAAATATAAATCAAAACGATTGGATATACATCAGTTTGCTCAAGTATTGGCGCAGCCAAGCCTTAGTTTTAGATTTTGAAACTTTTGTATTCGAATATTTTAAAAAAATGATTGCCCAAAATCGCCAAACAGGACTCGAGTTTTGGCAAGCTACACGCCAAAAAGAAAACGATACGCTGCTGGAACTGTATAAGCGATTGAGGAAGTGAACCACTCGTAGGGTCTTCGACTGCTTATAGGTTTCTCAAAAATCCCTATCGTGGATTTTTTGAATCTAAATTTGTCTGAATCAGGATTTGCGGGATTTTAGGATTTTCAGGATTCTTTCTAACCACTCGTAGGGTCTTCGACTGCTTACAGGTTTCTTAAAAATCCCTATCGTGGATTTTTTGAATCTAAATTTGTCTGAATCAGGATTCACGGGATTTTAGGATTTTCAGGATTCTTTCTAAGTCCCTCACTTATGAGATTTTGCAAGTATCGATACAAAAAAAATCTCAAAATCTAAATCTTTTTTGATTTTTTTGCGTTTATTATAAACTTTATAAATGCCATAAGAAAAACAACAACTTATAGTATGAATCCTCATATCGAAAATGCCTTGAAATGCCTTGAAAATGCTAATTATGCTGGCTATTTTGAAGAAATGGATAAGGTAGAAATACCTAAGCATTTGAAAACAACTCATGAGGAACATCGAGGTAGGTTTATGGCTGGCAAAGAATCTCATAACTTTGCACAGCAACTGAGAATATTTGCAAAAGAAGTCGATAAAAGTCTTTTTAATGACAGAAACGGAGCAGAAGAAGCTGATAGTCAAGAGAACCATTCGTACTCACCACCTTCGCTACCCTACTTTGATAAGATAATTGTACCACTTAGTATTGTTTTTTTAGTATATTCAGTATATTTATTATTAACAACACCATTATATTGTTCACAATCAAATACTTATTATCAAAAAATATCATTATTAGTTATAGATAAACAGCAAAAGCCCTTAGGAGGTTTGGAGGTTAATCTTGCGGGTAGCACAGAGTCAGGCAAATTCAGTAACAAAACTTATAATTTTAGAGTTGAGGAAGGATTAGATACGCTACGCTTCAATATAAAAGTACTTGGCGTTGATACTTCTTATGTTGTGCCTAATAATGGTCGTAAACAAGAGAGTTTTCAACTTGACTTAGAAGAAAATGAATTAAAAGAAATCGAGAAACGTTTTAAATATTTCATTGAAGAAGGGCAGGATAGTAGTGGAAGAATAGCACGCTTTTCTATAATAATTGTGGATAGAAGTCATTATTGGACAGCTCATAATACTACTTCTATTTATAATGCAGAAATTAATGGCATGCAGCAAGATATTTGTAGCTTTATCCTTAGTAAATATTCTCTCCTGCATAGAATTTGGTTGAGAGAAGGTGTTATTGCAGTAGGTAATGCTTGTCAAGAGCCTTACGGACCTGAACGAAATAGTAAAATTGCCTACGAAAGAGCTAAAACATTAGCAGATTGCTTTGCTAATATTTATAATAAGCGTAATATATTTCTTTTAAATCTGGGGCAGCATAAAGAAATTAAAACAGATAATATAGATATTCAACGAAGCATTTTAATTGTAGGTATATTAGCCAAACAAGAAGGCGTAAATAAAAATGAAGCTCTCTATGACGCTTTCAAAAAATTAGAGACTATGCCATTTGACATAGATAATTTTCATAATGTAGATGCAAAAGAAAAGCGTTTCAAAGCTATGGAATTATATCCTTAATAAGGAGCGGTTTATCAAAAAGGACTTATTAGCATCAAAACATTCAGCACGGTTTTAAGAAACCGTGTGTGTCTGGTTTGAGAACCAGACACCACGTAAGTCAACTTCACTCAAAGCACTAACATTTCTCAAAAAAACGTTAGTGCTTTGTAATCTCCCAAAAAAACTACACAGCCCTACACATTCCTGCGGCTACGGTTTGATTGGTGTGCTCATCAATCAAAATAAAAGCACCATTTTGGGGATTTTCATCGTAGCTGTCCCAGAGTAAATCCTCTGCTGTGCGCAATCGTATGCGTGCAATATCGTTCAAAGTCAAAGTAGATGTTTGTAACTCTTCACCTAAGGTTTGAATATCTATGCGGTGCAAAATATCCTTGATTAAACAACGCACCGTGCGACTTTGCTTTTGTAAGATGTATTTATTGCTCAAATCCAAAGCCTGCGTATCCATCCAGCAAATATCGGCTTCTATCTGACGAGTTACCTGAGAAGGCGCACTCGCTTTTACGAGCCAATCCCCCCGACTTATATCAATGTCATCTTCCAATAAAATCGTAATCGAACGCCCCGCTTGCGCTTCTAACAAAGGCTTACCACCAATCTCGATGCTGCGAATACGGCTTGTAAGTCCGGAAGGCTGAACCATAATTTCATCGCCTACACTATAGCACCCACTCAAAACCGTACCCGCATAGCCGCGATAATCGTGTAGCTCATCGGTCTGTGGACGAATTACGTATTGCACCTGAAAACGGTCTTTTTGCATTTCTACTGCTGTATCAGTATCTATCTCTTCCAAAAATTCTAAAAGGCTACTGCCGCTGTACCAAGGCATATTTTCTTGCGCTACTGACACTACATTATCGCCTTTGAGTGCCGAAATAGGAATAAAATTTATATTGGGTACATTGATTTTTTCTGTAATTTTGGCAAACTCACGCACAATTTCATAAAAACGGTCTTCGGAGTAATCAACCAAATCCATTTTATTTATCGCCACTACAAAATGCTTAATCCCCAGCAAATGACACAAAAAGCTATGTCTGCGAGTCTGCTCAATTACGCCATGACGCGCATCGATAAGGATAATGGCGAGTTCGCAGTTTGATGCCCCAGTAAACATATTGCGTGTGTATTGCACGTGCCCAGGCGTATCGGCGATAATAAATTTGCGCTTCGGCGTATGAAAATATTTGTAAGCGACATCAATCGTAATCCCCTGCTCTCGCTCGGCTTTCAAACCATCGGTAAGCAAAGCCAAATCTATTTCGTCATTATTTTTTTGGCGCGAAGCTCGCTCAATGGCTTCTAATTGGTCATCAAATATGGAGTGGCTATCGTAGAGTAGCCTACCAATGAGCGTACTTTTGCCGTCGTCGACGCTACCTGCTGTGATAAATCGCAATATATCTTTCATTTTTTTTGAGGTTTAACCGACATTATTACGTTTGCTTTACTATTTGATTTGATAGTTTTGCTTGTAGCAATTAGCATTAAAAGTTCTGCCAGAACGATGAGTACTGCTTGCTAAACATAGTAATGTCTCATGTTTTTAGACAATTTTTTGAAGTTAAAAAAAGGCAGGTGCTTCTTTTGATTACACTATGAGGCTATACATTTGTAAGTGCAAGCCAGAAAACATAGTGTTTCTATGAGTTGAAAAGCTCCTGTCATTATGGTTATAACAAATTTAGCGATAATATTTGTAAAAAAGAAAACGGCTATGGTAAAGTTTTTTAGTCTTTATTGAAGATTCCATATAGAAATAACCTGTCTCAAAGACATGTTTTCTGTCAGAAATGTCATTTCTAAAAATTTGACATCTAATATCTTTACTGCCTGTAGTACGAAGCACCAGCTTCGTTATAAGCCACTTCCGAAGCTGGAGCTTTGGGCTACAGCTTAAAAAACTGTGAAGGCTGAAACTATCTAAGTTGATTTACCAACTTGACGTACACCCCATTTGATTGATTATCTGCTTGGGTAAGGGTTTTGTACTATAAAACGGATTAGAGTTTTCTGTTTTTCGAAAACGGTGAGTTTTTAAGTGGGGTTAGCTTTGCTTTTCTTAAAAGTGATAATGTTTAATATAAAGCGCGCTTTATGTTCAAAATCTAAATAATTCTACTTATTTTTGAGGGTACGTAATCAAGCTTATTGCTTTTGCTTTGAGCTTGTGGGCTATTTTTTTCTATGCTATGGTTTTCCTCTTATAGTTTGGGTAGTCTTAAAGATGTAATGCTCAAAGTCTTTCAAAACTAACAGTTCTCAAAGAACTGTTAGTTCTAAGCATTACTTGTTATACACTACCATAGTTTGTTATGGTAGTGGGTGAAATTATAGCTAATTAGTAAAATGCAAATAAAAAATTTTTATGTTTGAAGTTTTAAAAAAAGAATGGCGTAGTTTTCTGAGTTCTCTTATTGCTTATGTAGTCATTTCTGTTTTTTTGGTTATTATGGGATTATTTGTATGGGTTTTTCCACAGACAAATATTTTGGATAGTGGCTTTGCAGATATGTATGCTTTTTTTTCGATAGCGCCTTATGTATTGCTTTTTTTGATTCCAGCAATTACGATGCGAATGTTTGCAGAGGAAAAACGTGCTGGGACTATGGAACTGCTTTTTACTCGTCCTTTACGGGATTGGGATATTATTTTGGGTAAGTATTTAGCTTCTTTTTTGCTTGTTGTTTTTGCACTTTTGCCGACGCTACTTTATTATTACAGCATTTATAATTTGGGAAATCCTTCTGGCAATATAGATTCGGCAGCGGTTTGGGGTTCTTATATTGGTTTGTTGCTTTTAGCAGCGGCATTTGTAGCGATTGGCATTTTTGCTTCTTCGCTTACTGACAATCAAATTATTTCTTTTATTGTTTCAGTTTTTCTTTGTTTTATTTTATATGAAGGTTTTACCTCTCTTTCCCGTCTTGATGTTTGGTCGGAGGGTGCATATTTTGTGAGTCAGTTAGGTATTGATTTTCATTATCAATCTTTGAGCAAGGGTTTGATAGATTTGCGCAATATAACCTATTTTTTGAGTTTGATATTAGTGATGCTTTATAGTACGAAAACAGTTTTGGCTTCACGCCATTGGGCTTAATGTGCTTTATGATTTACTTTTTGGGTTATCTGTTTCTCCTTTTTGTTTTTCGGATTTTTCGTTCTTGTTTTTTGATTATTTTTTTTCGTTCTTTTTTGCTCATATTTATTTCTTGCTCTTTTTCAGCTTTTAGGGCTTTGAGTTCTTCTAATTGGTAGATATCTTGTTCTTTGGTATGTAGGCTACCTTTTGTATGAATGGCAATATCGATATAGTTCATCAAAATATGTAAAGTTCCTCCTTTGAGCCTTGCTGGAATGATATGTACTTTTTTGTTGAGTTTTTCTAATAGTGCTATATCCCTCACGGTTGCCATATTATCTGCAATAAGGACAAGCGCATCGGCATCAGGATATTTTTCTTGTGCAAATAAGAGTGCTTCGAGGTCATTTTCAGGAAAATCTCCTCCTTGCCCTCCTGCTCTACACTGTTCCATAAGTAGGAGTGCTTCTTCGATAGTGCCTTCTTCTGTGGCATATATACCTCCTGTTTTTCCAATAATTTTTTGATTATCAGGAGTGCTATCTCCGTCATTAAAAAACACAAAATGATTGATAAAACCTATATCATCTGCTTTTTGTGTTAAGAACCAAATCAAAACTTGCTCTCCGTAGCCATACATGCTGGCAGTCCAATCACAAACGACAACAACATTATCACCCCAAGTTTTAAAGTTGCGATCAAAAGCTTGTAGTGCAATAGGTTCTGTGGTTATTTTTTTTTGTTTGATATTGACTGCACTTGGCGAAAGCGGGTTATAGTCAAACTTTTTTTCTTCAATTTCTGGGGTTTTGCGTGGTTTTTCGGTTTCCGTACTTGTTTGTTGTTTTTTATTATTTTGCTCACGCCTTATATCTTCGGCATCGTAATAGACAATAAAACCGTGAAATAAATTCTTAGCTTTTGCTGTTTCTCTTATGCCTACTTGTGCTACAAGTTCCCATTTTATGTTTGTATTTTCAAACAAAAAAGTGGCTTGCTGATAAAGGCTTTGCAAACGTTTTTTATTGAGGCTTACCTGCCCCGTATTTTGGTAGCTTGTTTCTGGGTATGCGGTATAGACAAGTTCTATTTTTTTGATATTCAGATTTTTAATTAGTAATATATCCGATTGGTTTGCAATTTTGCGTTCGCCAAAAGGTATTTGCAACATAATCTGACCATAAAAAGCTTTATCAAACTCATAAGTATCGACCTCTCTTACTTTTGTATTTTGAAAAACTTTATCTACAAGTTTTTGTCCATAGGTGGTATGAGGCGTACTTATACCCACAAAAAGGATTATGCTTAGAAGAAGAAGGTAGCGATCAATTTGAATTTGTATATCGAACATACTCTATATTTTCGGTTTGTTGTAGTCTATAAAAAAATCATACTGTGATGTAAGGTAGTAACCTTAGGAGTGGGGTACGTCAAGTTGGTCAATCAACTTAGCTCGTTTTCAGCACTAACAGTTCGCTGAGAGCTGTTAGTGCTTATTATGATTTGGCAAAATTGTCGTACACCCATATAGGCTATATGCCTCTATTTTATTTCACTTCTTGATATATTAACGCATAAGTCAAATGGATATTACTTAGTGCTAGCGAACATTTGAAAATTAAGTCCAGAAATAACATTTCTCAAATAGATGTTATTTCTAAACTCATTTGTGTATAGTAGCAAATATATAAACCAAGGTCGCAGCTTTAGGCTATGATTTTTGCTTTGTTATAACTAAAATGATTTTTTCACGTTAATAACTCAAGTAGAAATTTTTTATAATTTGGCACTATATGCCTATTTTCTACATTTCAATTATTTGCATACTAAATTCATATTTTTCATGAGCACCAAAGATTTTTTTCGCGATATTGTATCTAAAATTCAAGCTAAGGCACAGATTCGTAGCGTATATGGAGAGCCTATCGAGACCCGTAGCAAAACTATTATTCCCGTAGCACGGGTTTCTTATGGTTTTGGAGGCGGTTTCGGCAACTCAAAAGATGCGAATGACTCCGAAGGTAGCGGTGGCATGGGTGGCGGAGTACATGTTGAACCCATTGGCGTAATGGAAATCAAAGAAGATAGCACTACTTTTCTACCTATACACCCTTATAGTACACTTTTAAAAGGTTTTGTAGTCGGTATGAGCACTGGTATTCTGACGGGGCTTTACCTAAGCTACCGCAATCAACAAAAAAAAGAACAACAATATAAGATAGAATAGTCATTATCAGGCTAATGCATTAGAAATAATAGTCGGAGTAAGAAATGATTTTTTTTGTAAAAAGTCATTCCTTACTACTCCCAGAAATAGCTATTAAGTCTGGTGCTTAAAACCTAAGCGATCCTGTCTTTTTATCTAAATCCATTTGGCTATACGCATAACAGCCCAAATCATAATTAAAAGTGCTATAATGCCTAGTGTTTTGCGAAAGAATTTCTTTAACATCGTTATTTATTTAGAGTGTTTTTGGATAGTATCGAATCTTAATATTGAAAAGTTTTGTGCTTTATCAAAGTTACAATAATAGCAAAAAAATAACATTTCTCAAAAGAAATGTTATTTTTTTGCTATTACTTATTCGTTTATCCAACAAGGCAGCCAAAGGTCGGTTTCAAATTTATTTATTCTACCCTAAAAAGCAGGGTTTTCGAGACTTCGGGATTACGCAAATCCTTAGCTTTTATTTGCAATTCATAGATTTGCCCAGCAGTAGCATCTTGTGGTACTCTAAACACATTCTGACTTGCTGGGTCGGCCAAGTTAAAGGGAGTTTTGCCTTCTAAATCAGCTTCATTCAGATTAACGACATCTGCGAGTGCACCCCTGCGCCCCCAAGCGATACGAATGTACTCAAAAGATACATCTTCTTCAATTTTGCCTTCGATGCGCACGCTCGAGTTAGGCGAAAGAGGCTTTACTTGTTCTGGTACATAGGTTCGTTCCTGGCCATTGATTAGCAAATTAGAAATCAAAATAACAGGGGGCAGGTCTGGCATTACATTGATGCGAATGCGCTGCGCGCTCGATACATTTTGAGCGCTATCCCTTGCCCTTAAGCTCAGGATATATACATCACCAGGACGTGCCTCTTCGGGAATTGTAATACTAAAAGGCTCGCCGAGTAGCTCCTCGAGGTTTACGGTTTCAGAGGTATTAAGCTCGAGGTTTAAGATTTCCTCTAAGGCTTCATTGTCTCTGCCAAAGCGAATAAAAAGCCTATCTAAAAATTGATTATCAGAAATTTCGGTTTCTAAAAGGCTAAATTTTCCACCTTGTACTATACGCACTTCGCGGTCTTCATTCAGTGGGGGCGAGGTGCGTATAATGCGTATTTGAGGTGCTTCATCATCACATTCTACACGAATAATTAGGGTTTGACTGCCCTCATTGCCATCTCTATCCACTGCACGTAAAATCAGCGGTATGTCTGTACCATTGGCAATATTATTGGGAATGCGCAATGCACCATCGAAAATGCCTTCTAAATTTATGAACGTCTCGGCAGGCTCAAAAAGGCGTAAAACTTCGGGTAGATTGCCGAGTTTTGCCGTAAGGCGTACTATTCCATTCGAGTCAATTACTTCGCCTACTATGCTTAGTGCATCTAAACGACAGCCTAAATAGCTTTGGTTATCTGCATTGGGGCGGCGAGGGAGGTTGCTAATAAAAAGATTTTCGAAGCGCGGTGCGCGTACATCGCTTCCTATCGTAAATTTTGCTTCTTTTCGAGATACGTTTCCTCCGCCGTCAACAACCTCAAGCTCTAGGACATACTGCCCCAAAATAGTTCTCATGGGTATGACAATGCTGTAATTCAAATCAAATCGTCTTCCTTCGAGTGGAATTTGATGATTGACTCTCCAGCTGTTTCCTTCTTCGCTTTGGGCTTTGATCGTAATCAATGCACTTGCAAGGCTGGAGTTATCGGTAAGTACGGTTGCAAGCTCGAGCGTATCGCCCCAATTGTAGCTATCGCTGATATTTAGCGTACCGATATTGGGGGGGAAGCGGTCTTCTATAGGAATGCAACCCTGCATGGTATAAGTAAGGCAAAGCAAACTAAGCAGCAGCCATGTCGTATAATTCTGTTTTCTTTTTGTGCGCATAAGAGGGATATATTTTTAGCAGTTTTTTAGCAAGTAAATTTACATAAATTTTTGTAAAAAGCTAAATTTTTGTTCTGAAATTCAATAAAATAACATCAAAATCACTGCCTTCTTAGCTTCATAAATTCTATTGCTTCATTTTTTTTGAGTGGTCTGTATAGATGTATGGCTCTTACGAGGTCGTTTTCTGAGATAAGCGAAATACCTTTTTGCAAATAAAGATATTCGCCGTCATAGTTATTGATGGGGGCGTACTCGTAATTCTCTCCTATAGCGTTCAATAGGGTTGCTATATTGCCAAAAGCCATGTGTTTTTTGATATAAATATTTTCAAGGCGGTGCAAAGGGTAAATATAGCTTGAAAAAATAATATAAACGGCTTTATCGTTTTTGTAATATACGGTAAAAACGGGATAATCTTTGCGGTTGTTCAAAGGTGAATACTCCATTTGCTTATCAAATTCGCTATGCATGAGCAGGCGCGTATCAGGATTTATATCGAGCATAAGATAGTTTTCAACTACATCTTTGGGTTGTCGTACAGCTACTGGCTGTCCTATAATTGTTGCCATTTGCTTGGGCGATAGCCCAAGCTTAACGGATTTCATACGTTTACCTGGTTTGATGCGCAAAGTCTGTGAAGTAGATTGACAGCCCGCGCATACAAACATACAGATACACATCAATAGAGCAAAGCCTCTACTTGCTTTGCGTTTGATCCAGCTAAAGTAAAATGTTTTCATATTAGTGCAAATCTAATAAAAATAAAATCTTTAGCCTACTTTCACGTTCAAAAATATATCCAATCTTGCTTTTTGTATTTAGCAAGTATATACAACCCGAACTTGATGGGTATTAAAAATAGGTTTTACTTTTTCAAAATTGCGTGTAAAACCCAATATAAACCCACCACCGCCTGCACCACATAGTTTTAAAAAATAGTCTTCATCTCTTAATCCTTTTGCCCATAAATCTTGAAAAAGAGAGGGTATCATGGGTTTGAAATGTTCGTATTGAAAGCGAGAGAGTGCCGAAACATTTTCAAAAAGGGCATCAATATCGTTTTCTAAAAAGGCTTGAATGCAATTGTCATTACAAGCTACAAGTTTTTCTCGGCAAAGGCTATCAAAATCTTTATTTTGACATTTTTCTAAAAAAAGATTGACAAGTGGCTCGGTGCGTCGTGGCCTGCCCGTATTAAGCAAAAAAAGTGCGCCTTTATCGCCCGAGAAATGCGGAATATCTCTTGCTTCAATAGCGTGTTTTGAGCGAATAAGTAAAGGCTTATTGAGGTAGCAAATTAAAGGGTCGAAGCCAGAGCTTGAACCGTGAAAATGAGATTCCATCAATGCAAAATCTTTTTTGAGTGCCAAAATCTCCTCCTGTGAAGGCGCTGTACCGTTGATGCGTACTTTGTTTTTGGCATAACGATAATAAAGACTTGCTGTAAGTGCGCCTGAGCTACCTACACCAAAACCCTGAGGAATCGTGGACTCGAAAAACAAACCCTGTGAAAGATCAAAATCCAAAGAAGTAAAATCAAAATCTAAGGCACTGCCCTCATGAGGAAAAGTATTGCGCAAATAAGAAGCAAAAGCACTTATTTCCCGATTAGATTGAATAATTTTTGAAGATACTTGCGTAATCGGTCTAAAAACCAAACGACCTTGAAATAAATCATAAGGCACGGCAAGCCCCATAGCGTTTTGAATTATGCTATATTCCCCAAAAAGCAGGATTTTAGAATTGAAATATGGACATCCAGGCATTTTTTTTTTGATTTGTAAAAAATAATTGAGCAAAGATACAAAAATAAAAAACTTAGGCTTTTGTTTAAATTTTTTGTTTGAATCTGTTAAGTATCTGTTGTACAACTTACTGTATGGATAACCTAAAAATTGCGATTCTGCTTACTAAATGTACAAATAGGGCAAACCAAAGAGCCTATAAATATTATTTCTAAATCACTACTTTTTTTGCATCGCTATGAATTTTGGTTCTTCTAAACTTTATATGGAAAAATGAGCTCAGAAATAACATTTCTCAAAGAAATGTCATTTCTGACTAACGAATGTATAGTAGTATGATAGTGGGAGCTAAAAAGCCGTAGCAATCTTAGTAGAACCTGAGTTTTTTATAAATAAAGCCCTTAAAAAATAGGGCTAAGCACGTTTGATAGTTTCATGAGTTATCAAATGTGCCAATTTTTAATGTCTAATAAATGTTAGTTTTGAGCTATTTTTTCAAAAAAGTAATATATTTGCCGTGTGTTTATCATTTTTTTATAAACGTTCAGCGAAAAAATAAAGGTTTTTACCTAAAAAATTTAATCGTATCAATTTGTAGTACAAATTTTGAACGTTTATTGCAATTGATTGAAAACAGTACATTCATTTTTTATTAAAACCGACTTTAAATATGAGTAATTACATAACCAAAATCGCACTCGGCTTGGCTTTCAGCCTATGCCTTGTAGCTTGTAGCGATTCGCAAGAGCAAAAACAGCCTCTCGAAGAGGAAGAACAGGTAGAAGAACAAGTAACCGAAAGTAATGCCGTTGAAAATACGGAAGAGCCAAACGAACCCGAAGAGGTACAAGTGGTAGCCACCGAAGAGACTCAAGACGATCAAAAACCAGCTCAAGCAACCCCCACCGAGACCAAGCCCATAGAAACGAATCAACCTAATGATGATGCCAATAAAAAGCCCAAAGTAACTGAAAAGCCTAAGGAAGACTTAGGTGAAGTTTTTGAGCTGGTAGAGCAAAATGCTACACCTATCGGAGGTATGGAAGCTTTTTATGAATATGTATCCAAAGAGGTAAAATACCCCGAGCAGGCTCGTCAAAATAAAATACAAGGAAAGGTAATCTTGAGCTTTGTCGTAGAAAAAGATGGTAAACTCACGAATGCCGAAGTCATGAAAGGCGTAGGCGCAGGCTGTGATGAAGAAGCCGTGCGTGTAATCAATAACGCACCTGCTTGGAAACCCGCCAAGCATAGAGGTGAAAATGTACGGCAACGTATGCGTGTGCCTATTACATTTAGGCTCGAAGAGCAGTAGATCAAAAAGCATAAAAAAACTAACAGTTCTTCAAGAACTGTTAGTTTTTTTATGCTTTGATTATTGTCATGATTTGACTTATACTAACGCACTCTCAAGCACGCTTTCTACAGGGATATATTCCAAATCAAAAGCATCTGCTACGCCTTTATAAACAACATCTCCTTTGACAATATTGAGTCCGAGGCGCAGTTCACGGCTATTTTGGCAAGCTTTTACCCAATTGTTGTTGGCAAGTTCAATAACATAAGGTAATGTAGCATTTGTAAGAGCAACTGTAGAGGTATAAGGCACTGCCCCTGGCATATTGGCAACGCTGTAATGTACCACATTATCAATGATATAGATAGGGTCTTGGTGTGTTGTAGGTTTTGTAGTCTCGAAACAGCCACCTTGATCTACGGCTACATCGACAAGTACAGTACCGGGTTGCATAAGTGGTAACATTTCACGAGTGATAAGACGAGGAGCTTTTGCACCAGGAATAAGCACAGCACCGACAATGAGGTCAGAATAACTAATCGCTTCTAAAATATTGTAGTGATTAGACATCATAGTCGTAACATTAGCAGGCATAATATCATCGAGGTAGCGCAAGCGCGGAAGGCTCAAATCCATAATCGTAACATTAGCGCCTAAGCCCGCTGCCATTTTAGCAGATTGCATACCGACAATGCCGCCACCCAAAACAAGTACATTAGCGGGCTTTACACCAGGTACGCCACCGAGTAGAATGCCACGACCCTGTGAAGGCTTTTCTAAGTACTTTGCACCTTGCTGAATAGCCATACGACCTGCTACCTCTGACATCGGTATCAAAAGCGGTAGGCTACGGTCTGTTTTTTCAACCGTCTCGTAAGCCAAGCATATAGATTTACTCTTAATCATGGCATGCGTAAGTGGCTCAGAAGAAGCAAAATGAAAATAAGTAAATACTAACTGATTTTCACGAATAAGGTCATACTCGGCTTCAATCGGTTCTTTTACTTTTACAATCATCTCTGCTTTAGCATATACGTCTTCAATAGTAGGCAATATTTTTGCACCGGCTTGTTCGTATTGCTCGTCAGAAAAACCGCTACCTACGCCCGCATTATGCTGTACATAGACCTCATGCCCTAAAGCAGATAATTCCGCTACACCAGCGGGTACCATCGCTACGCGATTTTCGTTATTTTTGATTTCTATCGGAACTCCAATGATCATGGTCGTTATGGTTTTGTTGTGTGATTATTGATGTACAAAGATACTGAAAATGACTGTTTATTGTGAGATAAACAACATAAAAATTAAATAAAATCTCGAAATATTTCGTTTTTTTGGAAAAAAAATTAAATATTTACGTAGCTTTACAAAAGCCATAAAAAATAATGGCAAGTAATACTATTATTTTGCAGTACTAACATAACTTTATAAGACCAATTTCCGTACAACAAAACTGTATTAGATAGGAAAACTAAACGTTCCCCAGAGAAATGTTAGTGCTATTATCTATCAAACGTGATAACGTCTGTTATTGATGCCACAAGTGCATGTCAAAACACAGATTGGGTGTTCGGTGCGGACAGCAAACACGGCGAGTGTAGCACGCTCTATACACATTGATTATGCTAACACGACTCAATATGAAATGTACACAACATAAATAAATTTCTATAAAAATAGATACGGGCAGTAGGCATACAGTTTTTCCCTCCAGAAATAACACATCTTTGAGAATTTCTTTGAGAAATGTTATTTTTGCGAATGTCATAGTAGTATAGTCTCAAATAACTAAATCAATCAACATATACTCATTTTCTAACTCCTTTTATGGGCTTAAACGAAATACTATTTTTTACGGGTTTTCTTTGCTTTATTTTTTTAATGCTCGCCATTGATTTAGGCGTGTTTAGCAAAAAAAAGCATATCGTTTCTTTCAAAGAAGCTGCTATTTGGAGTGGTGTATGGGTAAGTTTGGCTATTTGTCTGTATTTTGTTATTTTATACCACGGGCATCATATCCACGGTATTGATAGCTATGAAAGGTTACTTGAGGTTGCCAATCTCTACTTAGACGATAAAGATTCAGTTGTTTTTAATCCTAAAAATTTTGAAGAGAGCCTGCATAGCTACCGTCAAAATATGGCATTAGAATTTATTACAGGTTATTTGATAGAATACTCGCTCTCTGTAGATAATATTTTTGTCATTATTCTGATTTTTACCTCCTTTTCCGTACCCGAGAAGTATTACAAAACAGTACTTCTATGGGGGATTCTTGGCGCAGTTGTTATGCGTTTTATTTTTATTTTCCTTGGCTCGGCATTAGTGCAAAGTTTTGATTGGGTTATTTATATTTTTGGTGCATTTCTTCTTTTTTCAGGGGTTAAGATGCTTTTTGATAATGATGAGGAAAGTATCAATACAGAATCACACCCCGTAGTACGCTTAGTTTCTCGTTATTTTGCTGTTTTCCCTCGTTATGTAGGCGAAAACTTTTTTATTATGAGAAACGGACGCTTTATGCTTACGCCTCTTTTTGTAGTTGTTTTGATTATAGAATTTACAGATTTGATTTTTGCCGTAGATTCCATACCCGCTGTTTTTTCGGTTACTATTGACCCTTATATTGTTTTCTTTTCGAATATTTTTGCGATTATGGGCTTGCGGTCTATGTTCTTTTTCTTAGCGCGCGTGATGCACCTTTTTCGTTTTCTAAAAGTCGGACTTTCCTTTTTGCTTGTTTTTATAGGCTTCAAAATGATATTCCATAGTTGGCTATTTAGCATTGGTTTTAAGTCTCACTACTCGCTTTTTGTAATTTTAGGCATATTGACAGTAAGCATTGTATTATCCTTAGTTTTTCCAAAAAAAGACGAAGAGCAAAACAAAATCCTTCCTGATGAATCAAATAACTAAGGCTTAAAAAACCTTCTGCTAAGCTTCTTTACCTTACTTTTTGCAAACTTATGCCCCATTTTAGGTGTTATTAGTGCTTTAGCTTCAGTGCCTAAATATACAGCATTAACAAGCAATTTTTGGCTTATCGGTTAATGTTTTGTATATTGGGGACGAGCTTACATAAGCACGGGGCAAAAAACTTAGGCGTGGAGTAGTAAGATCATTTTAGCCCCTAATAGTTGCACTGAAATCTACAGAAGAGTGGTGCAGTCGCATTTTTATTAAAAAATGTAATACTACTATACATTTTTCCATAGCATTATAGAAAAATGGGCTTAGCAATGTTATTTCTTGCTGGCGAATGTATAGTAGTATGAAAAATGTAGTACTTCTACTTTGTCAAAACTAAGCATAAACTTACACTTTTTTGTGGCTTATTCAACAAGCTTTATGCGCACGCCTCAGATTTACATAGGTTATTATCGCATAGTAGCCTACAAATTTCACCATTATAGTAACATATCATTAAGCATCGTAATATTATGAATCAATTAGAATCGGCTGTTTCGGAAGTTATTCAGCAGTTTGAAAAAAACGTAGAGGAACTCGTAGCGGCACAAGATTTTGCTAAGTACAATCATAAAGTTCAAGTTTTAGATAATGTATTGGCTTTGGCGGTAGATAAAGCCAATTTTTCTATTTTGTATGACAAAATAGGCTCACTCATTACAGGCGGTATTTTTGAAGATACACCCTGGGCACACCCCCAACGCCTCTCGGCAGCCTTAGTTGCTGGGACTCTTCAAAGTGATGATAAGCCTTCAGTAGCTATCGAAATGCTGAGCGAATTGCGCATTTTGGCTATTGCAGAAGGAAAATATAGCCATACAAAATTTACACAGCAAGAAGCAAAAGATTTTCTGAAGCGTTGCCTTGTGCATAATTTGAATTTTCTCTTTCCCGTAGAAAATGAGTTTAGCCGTACTTATCCTGAAAAAATAAAAAGAGGGCACAACCTTTTTGCTTTTATTACAGATTTTGTATCCAAAGATTTGCTCAAGCAGCCCCTACTCGAGGAGCTCAAAAATGTCAGTGCGCAACGTCCTATTGTCGTTGATAGGGCTATTGAAATTATAGAGCACATACATCAAAATTTTGAGCTTGCAAATAGTCGCATAGATATGCAACTTAAAAAGTACGTCAAAGCGCATTACGGACTCGATGAACCTATGTTTAGAGATAAACCCATCGAAGTCTATGAAGAGTTTCTGACCACAGCAAGCAAAGAGCAAATGCGCGCACACGCCGAACTTTTTGCTCAAAATATGGCAGATACAGGCATCGTATCTATATATCACACTTATTTAGTCAGAGAAATAGAGCGCAGGGAGGTAGATTTACTACCCATAGCTCTCAAGCTAAGTCCTACTGGTAGGGAAAACCTAAAAAAACACTTACCTTTTGTACGAAGGCTTATCAAACTTGTCGTATATGCCGAAACCCGTCAAAGCGTTTATGGGCTTAATCGGATATTGAATCGCGGGCTACTTGCACGCCAGCCTGTAGTCAGTGGACTTGAGCGAGTCATAGGCATTAAGTTGCACCCTTTTGTAGAAAAACGATTGCTTGCGGGTTTTAAATTTTCAAAATTTTATCGAGAGGGCGTTATCAGTGCTAAAAATTTACTTTTAGCTGATACAATCTTAGTGTTAGGCTTACCGCTCGGTATAGGGCAGGGGCTTAATCCTACGTGCCAAACTGCAAGGGGGATTAGCCTCTGGAGCCAGCACGCACCGGGCAAATTGCTTAATTATATCATATCTGCCGCACTCAATGACAACATAGAAATGCGCTTCGAAGGTAAGCTCATTCAAGCCAATTTCTTGGAAAAAGGCTTAGTGAAAAATCTTGACTTAAAGCTCGACTCAGTCTCACTTGTGCTTGTGCCACACATAGATAGAATTTATAACCACCTTATGGGGCTTGTCGCTCTGCGCGGAGCAGACCCTCACAAATGGGTCAATCCAGCCCTATACGGTCAATGGATACCCATAGGATTTGCCTATGCCTTCGAACCCTTAAGTCAAGCTATTGTAAACTACGAAGAGTTTGTACGTAATTTTTACTCTACGCATCACCCTGATTATAACGGTGGGCTTAATTTAGTCTATCCCAATCCCGTCGGTATTTTTATTACTACATCAAGTGCTAATCTTTTAGGTTTTCATGCCGTTTCGCTACAGCGTATAGATAAAGACCCCGAAGGCAAAGTACGCGCCTATTTCTTTAATCCTAACAACGAAGGACGGCAAGATTGGGGGCAAGGCATTAAGCCTTCCGTCAGTGGAAATGGCGAAATAGAGGGCGAGTCATCTGTATATTTTCACGAGTTTGTATCTCGGCTTTATGCTTATCACTACCACAAAAGAGCCAATAACGAAGAGGTAGAAATTCCTACAGAAACGATTGCAAATATCAAAAAAATGGCACAGGAGAGCTGGGGAAAAGAGTACCGCTGGTTATAAAAAAAGTTGGGCATGCCGTGCTATCAGGGTGGCTTTTCCGATAGCACGGTTTTAAAAACCAAAAGATTACAAAAAACAATATATGTATGAATATGGCAAATCCTATCCACAAACAAATCCTTAGCGAGCAGATTAAAGAAAAAGCCCATGAGTTGGGTTTTGATTTTTGTGGTATTTCAAGAGCGCAAGCCCTTGACGAAGAAGCGCGTAAGCTTGAGCTATGGCTCAATCAAGGAAAGCACGGCGAAATGCAGTGGATGGAAAATTATTTTGATAAACGCATAGACCCACGCAAACTCGTAGAGGGTGCTAAATCAGTAGTTTCTTTGCTGTATAATTATGCCCCGCCCAAAGAAGAAATTTTGCATCAGCAAGATGGCTATAAAATCTCAAAATATGCCTATGGAAAAGATTACCATAGAGTATTGAAAAAAAAACTCAAAAAACTTGTTTTTTGGCTCAAAGATATCGTAGGCGATTTTCAAGGACGCGCTTTTGTAGATTCTGCGCCAGTTATGGATAAAATCTGGGCAGTGCGTGGCGGAATTGCTTGGCAGGGCAAAAACTCCTTAGCTATTAACCCTAAGCAAGGTAGCTTTTTTTTTATCGCTGAGCTTATTTCAGACCTCGAGCTCGAGTATGACAACAACCCAATGCGAGACTATTGTGGGAGCTGCACAAGATGCTTAGAGGCCTGCCCTACGAATGCCATTACAGAGCCATATGTCGTAGATGCAAGCCGATGTATTTCTTATTTTACAATAGAACTCAAAGACGAAATTCCCACCAATGTAAAAGGAAAATTCGAAAACTGGATATTTGGATGTGATATCTGCCAAGATGTATGCCCTTGGAATAGGCGTAGCAAACCCCATCAAGAACCCGCTTTTTTACCCAAAGAGGCGCTACAAAAAATGAATAAAACAGACTGGCAGGAAATTACAGAAGAAGTGTTTAACCAACTTTTTGAAGGCTCACCACTACGCCGCACAAAGTTCGAAGGGCTTAAGCGAAATATTAAATTTGTAAGCGAAATCAAACATTCTGACAAAATATAAGTTTCATGACCGCACCTGCAAAAAATAAATGCTTAGAAGCCTTTGCATAGATAAAGTTTCTATAAATTTTTGTAGCTTTGCGCTAAATTTGTTAATTCAAACAAGTATTTTTTTAAAACACAAACATTAGCCCAAAAATTAAGCGATGTTTTTACAAATCATGAAATCCAAAATACACCGAGTAAGAGTTACGCAAGCGGAGCTCAACTATGTCGGTAGTATTACGATTGATGAAGATTTAATGAACGCAGCTAACCTTTTCGAAGGAGAGCGCGTACAAATCGTCAATAACAACAATGGTGAACGCCTCGAGACTTATGTTATCAAAGGAGAGCGAGGTTCTGGCACGATATGTCTCAACGGTGCAGCTGCTAGGCGTGTGCAGGTCGGTGATATTTTGATTATTATCGCTTACGCACTCATGACTCCCGAAGAGGCAAACAAGCACACACCCAGTGTCGTATTTCCAAATGAAGATAATTTATTGAAGTAAGTCGCCTTATAAGTAGATAGAATAGGCATAAAGGAGGGACGTAAAAGTTAGGCATTAGAAATCAAATTTTTTCAAAAAAAAATATTTCTATTGGCTTTCCCATAAAACACTTTTCACCCTCCCCTCAATCGCATTATTAAAGCCTTACACATTTTTATCGCTGTGGCTTGCTTGTTTTTCTATTTGCTCTCGTTTTACCTCTTTGATAATGTAAGGTATAGATAGCCCAAGTAGTAGGGTTACGATGACAGAAAGCGTAATCAAAACAAGTGTGATATAACGCAGTTTTAGCCCACGGTTTTGCTTATACAACTCTGTGCGCAAGCGTAAGCTATGCAGTAGGTGCTCTATTTCATAACTTTGTTCGACGAGTCGCTTGCTGATCCCTCTTTTATGAGGAAATCCTAATAGGTTAATCGTGCGAACTAAATTGCGAAAAGCAGTGCTATATTCTTTCAATAGCAAGAGTTGTTGTTTGTCTTTTTCTATATTTTGAAAGCTACTCAAGAGCTGTTCCCAATTTTGGATATAGGCGCTATCCTGTGTAATGACATACTCTTTTTCTTGCTTTCGCAATGCCAAAAAGAGTATAAGGGCATTGGGCTCGCTAATATTTTGTTCTATAGAGTTAGCTGTGTTTTCAATTTTTCCTTCTAATCCGAAGTTACCCGCACCTCGTTTTTGCAGCTCTTCGAGCAAGCGTTCGAAGGTTTGTTGATAATCGTGAAGTTGTTGTTGTAAGGAGTCTAAAGCGTAGGTAAGTGGAATTTGATGCTTCTTTAAACTTTGATGAATTTTACTCATTTGAGCATCTATTTGTTCGTATGCTACTTTTTGTTGCTCGAGGAGTTCATTTTTTCCCCCACTAAAAAAATCTACATGGCGAGTATGTTGCAAAAGAAAAGTCTCGTGCATACGCAAAAAACTTAGGCTACTATTTTCTAAACCATAGAGCTTGCTTACGGTCTCTTCCAGAAGTTCTGTATTTCTAAATAGCGAAAAACTCCATATTGTGAGTAGGAATGAAAATGCTGCATAAATCAGAAACCCCCAAAAAAATTTTACTTTTAGATTGCTTAATTGCATAATGAGTTTTGTTTTCGTAAAAATAGTAAAATCATCGTGATTTTACATCAAAAAATCTTAATGATATGTAAAATTTTATACGAAAAAAGTAAAATGCTGGATAGGAGCAGGGAGCTGTACATCAAGTTACTCAAACGACTTAGATCGTTTCAGCCTGAATAGTTTTTCGAAAACGGTTGCTGTTGGGCTAATCAATATTGAAGCGATGCCTAAGCCAAGCCTTATATCCCCGGTAATATTCAGAAAAAATAGGGAAAATTTGAGCATTATACCAAAAGAAATGATTAGAGCATTATTTGCTTTTAAGTAAGTGTACAAAAATAACAGCCCTTTTTAGTTATTTAATAAGTTCAGAAACAGCAGCAACTGCTGAAATAATAAAAAAGCACTGGTGCTTATATTTTTTGTTTATTCAGCATAGAGGCTATAGTTGTGTTTTCTAATACTTTCAAGTTGGCATCGCGAATTTCTACCATTACATGACGCATAAGGCAGCTTGTCTCGTCTATGCAATCTTCGCATTTTTCATAAAAATTGAGCGATACGCAGGGGGTAGGCGCAATAGGCCCGTCTATCAAGCGCACAATGCTCACCAAACTTATCTCTGCGGCTGCTTTACGCAAATAATAGCCGCCGCCTTTACCTTTTTTACTACTCAAAATACCCGCATTGCGCAATTCTAACAAAATTTGTTCTAAGAATTTGCGAGGCATTTGTTCCTTCTCTGCTATTTCAGAAATCAATACAGGCTTTTGCGCCTCTTTATTAGCCAAATAAAGAAGGGCTTTTATCGCATATTTTACTTTTTTTGAAAGCATATTTGTTATCTTTTTTTTTGCAAAGATAAAAAATTATATTACATTTGCAGCTATAAAATATAAAGTCTATGGAATTAGTAGAGTAAAAATAGTCTTTAATATCCAATATAGCCCTCGGGTTATGATTCAAAACAGAAACCACTTTATTATGAATTTTTTAAACCGTGTAGGGCATTTGATAAGCCCCAATGATCCTTTGGAAAGCCTTAAAGATTTGGTAGCAGACTATCCAAATCAGCTTGTATTTTCGAGTAGCTTTAGCCTCGAAGACCAAGCCATTACACATTTAATTGCTGCCAACGACCTCGATATCGAAATTTTTAGCTTAGATACGGGGCGGCTTTTTGCCGAAACTTACGAAGTATGGGAAAAAACCCGCCAAAAATACGGTAAGGCGATTACTACTTATTGCCCCGATACAACAAAAATCGAGGATTTGGTTTCTCGTAAAGGACTTTTTAGCTTTTACGATTCGCTCGAAAATCGCAAAGAGTGCTGCTACATACGAAAGGTAGAACCTTTGCAGCGTGCCCTTGCGGGAAATTTGATATGGATTACGGGTATTCGCGCCGAGCATTCGCCCAATCGCCAAAATATGCCACTCTTGGAATGGGATGATGACAATCAAATCCTAAAATATCACCCTATTTTGCACTGGACAAGCGAGCAACTCAATGATTTTATCCAAAAAAATCAAATCCCATATAACAAACTCCACGATAAAGGATACCCCAGCATCGGCTGCCAACCCTGCACAAGAGCGGTCAAGCCCGGAGAAGATATGCGTGCCGGAAGGTGGTGGTGGGAAGAAGCTTCCAAAAAAGAATGCGGACTGCATAACCGACCTCAAAAAGTTGTAAAAATTTAGCCCCTGCTCATAAATTTATCCGAACAGTAATTATTCAGAAATAACATGTCTCTCAGAAATGTTATTGATAAAAAAACAAAAACTAAAATGTCAAATTCACAAACAGATTATTTAGACCATTTAGAAGCCGAAGCAATTCACGCTTTGCGCGAAGTAGCGGGGCAGTTTGAGCGTCCGGCATTGCTATTCTCGGGCGGGAAAGATTCTATAACACTGGTGCACCTCGCACTCAAAGCATTCCGACCCGGTAAAATTCCCTTTCCTTTAGTACACGTAGATACAGGACATAATTTTGAAGAAACACTCGTCTTTCGCGATAAACTCGTCGAGCGCATTGGCGAAAAGCTCATCGTAGGTAGTGTGCAAGATGCCATAGATGCCGGCAAAGTCAAAGAACCAAAGGGCAAATACAGCAGTCGTAATGCACTACAAACGCACACACTACTCGAGCTTATCGAGACGCATGAGTTTGATGCTTGCATCGGTGGCGCACGCCGAGATGAGGAAAAAGCACGTGCCAAAGAACGCTTCTTTTCCGTAAGAGACGACTTCGGACAGTGGAATCCGAAATTGCAACGCCCCGAACTTTGGAATATTTATAACGGACGTATTCACAAAGGCGAAAATGTGAGAGTGTTTCCGATTAGCAATTGGACTGAACTCGATGTATGGCATTACATACAACGTGAAAATATCCAGATTCCATCAATTTATTATGCACACGAGAGAGAGTGTGTCATTGTCAAAAATCAACTCATGGCCGATACGCCTTTTTTACGAACCGAAGGTAGTGAGAAAAAAGTACGTCGTAGCGTACGATTCCGCACGATTGGCGATATGACCTGCACAGCAGCCGTAGCCTCCGAAGCCCAAAATATAGACGAGGTCATTGCAGAAATCAAAGCCTCGAGAATTACCGAAAGAGGTACACGCATCGACGACCAACAATCGGAAGCGGCTATGGAAGAGCGCAAAAAAGTAGGATATTTTTAAATTTATTTCATCTTCTCTGTGTGTTTCCGCATTGTCAGTTCTTGCGCACTGACAGTGCGGTTTCTCAAAACTGAAAAAGTATCGCATCACAGTTTTGACTTTGATACTTTAAAGAGTTAATATATTGATAATCATTTTTTTAAATTTTTGAAGGCGTACTACTTTTTTATATAAATTCCCCCGCCTCTTTGACGGTCGAAGACCTCAAAGAGGGCGAAAGAGATAGGTGATTTTTTAGGCAGTCTATTCGTTATAATTACCGAGCAAACGGCTCGCTTAGTTTCGGCGACGGATTACTACCCCCTCTTACTCTTGTCAGAATCAAGATGCACAGAATTTTGGGATTTACTTGATTTTTGCCATCCTGCGAATCCTTTAATCTTGTTAATCCTGATTCAGACAACACAGAAATCGATGGCGAAATAGTTGCCATTACGAAAAAAACGCATTATCTTCGTGATGCTGTACACTAATATACCTTTTTATGGCAAAAGAAAAACCTAAAAAAGAACAAAATGCTTACGATAAAATCTTGAAAGAAAATATCGTAGCTT
>JAFIER010000076.1 GCA_020832465.1 Bernardetiaceae bacterium | reverse complement strand
CCCCCCCGGGGGCGCCGCCGAGTTTTGTTTGTTGTATTTCAGGTGAGAGAAAAAGATTTTAATCACGATATTCTACCTCCCAATTTTTTATATTCTCAATAAGTTCATTACAAATTTCTTTTGCTTTTGTCTGCTCATCTTGAAGTACAAAATCTTTATTACTATGAGCAATAGGGTTTCTTATGGTGGCAAGGAATTTAAATTTATCTCGCCAAGTTTTTAAATCTCCTTTCAATACTCTTTGAAACCATGTCCAATCTGTTGATATAAAGCAATTCCACATATCAAGTGGATAGGTGTAATTTACCAAGTTCTCAGAACCTAAATTACCAAAAGATTTCTTGTTTTTTGCTCGTAAACTTTCCATCTGTAAAATCTCATTCTCTTTTTTGGGATTTGCTGAAATAAAAGCATCTTGCCAATATTCTCCATACTTTTCTTTAAGCTGAACTGTTATCAAACTTCGCACTTGGTGCTCTGTTTCATTCCATAAAGCCCAAATATCAAATTCAGTTTCTTTCTGTTTTAGATAGTCGTTTAGATGATTTGAAATAGAATTGTAAGAAATATCATTTTCGCTTGCCAAACCCGCATCAACTAAGGCTTGAAAGTAAGTACCATATTTCTCTCTCGCCAAAACAGGTGTCACTAAACCATATTTAATTAGTCTTTCAATACTCATTTGCGTTAGATTCAGAACAGGTCCGATAACTGCTTGAATAAAATGACTCTTTATACCTTCTTTATCCATTAAAGAAATAATATCATCATAATTATCCCAAAGAATTTTCTTTAATTCACCTTCAATTTCTAATAGCAGATCAAAGCTAATCCTATCCCCTTGCTTAACTTTATTAAAAACATAGTAATTTATCATATCCAACCAGTAAGGATGATTAGCTACAAGGTGATAAACTTCTTTCTTATATTCGTCAGAAATTTCAAACAAACAATCAACTCTTTCCCAATAATTAGTAATGTCGTTATCATCAAACATTGTAAGATTTATATCTGTAAATGTTTGATAAAAATTAGATAACGTTCCTTCTTCTGGTTCAATTTCTTTTAAAGTCTGTCTTGAAGTCGTTATAAGACAAACTTCCATATCTGGATGATATGTAAGTTCTCTTAAAAATTGAAAATCAGCGACATTAAGATAACTTTTTACAGCATCAAATTCATCAAGGATATAAATAACTCTCATTTTATTTTCACGCAAAACAATATAATATTCCTCAATAAAGTCATTACGATCATTAACTCGACTTGCTTGATTTATTTTATCAAAAATGTCTTGAAAATAAGTAAGACTACTCGAATTTAATCTTTTTATACAGCGATGTAATTCTTTTATCAACTTAATAAAAAAACTATCTGAATTATCAATACTCCCAACATTTATCCGTATTGGTATAATACCACTACGTTCTAAAGCAACTTTGTCCTCCATAATCGCATTCCAAGCGAGACTTGACTTTCCTATACGAGGAAGTCCTTGAATAGCAATGTTACCGAAAGACGAGCCTAGAACACGATTTCTTATAGATTCTATCTGTTTTTTTCGTCCTACAAAACGCTTGCCTTTCACAATTTTTCCGTAATCTGCAAATGGATTTTCCATATTTTTTATCTGTTTATTAACCATTTATGAAATAATTGAACTTGTATTCTAAAATAGCCATCGCTTGAAGTAATAACCTGCCTGCGGTTCAAATCTTGTAGTATAGCATCTAACTTTTCAATTATTTTCTCATTAGATAGACGTTCTATAATAGCTTGTTTAGTGCATGACCCAAGATTTTCAGATGCTTCTGCAATATTTTTTAGAACTTCAAAAGTATATCCTACTGGATTTGCCTCTAAATCAGCATCGCCTGCTGTTAGTAAGTTATCAAACTCTTTTTCAGTAAGTGCATCTCCACCCTTTATCAGGGACTGAGCAACCTCATTCACGGATACGATAGTTGCCCGTATTGATTTCTTATCATTTAAATAAGAAACTAACCTGTCACAAAATATCTGAATATAATAAGGATTTCCTGCTGTGTAATCTATTATTTTATCAACAGCATTTCCTATGAATCTACTTTCTTCTTTACATTGTTTATTAATAAATAAAATAGGCTTTTCAATCAATGCTCTTGCATCTTCTTTATTCAAATAATTGAGTCGGATGGGTTCTGTTACTGCAAAAACATTTGGAAATTCAGCTTGAAAATCAGGCATCACATCTTGTCCAATAAGTACTGAGTTAAAATACCCTTTATCTGTAATGTCCTTCCAAGTCTTCATGAAATCTCTTGGAATTGTACCACGTTGTATAGAAGAATAAAGATAAGTAAACTCATCAATAAGAATGGTTAATTTTTTATTCTGCCATCCCTCCACATTCAAGCAATGGTCTAAAAAGCCTTCTAAAACCTCATCAAAAGTGCTAGTAGGACGTTCCTTTAGTTTCTCAAAATCTGGCTTTTCAAATTCAGGAGCTACGAGACCTTGCCTTTGATGCTTTCTTAGTTCTTTGCCTATTTCCTTAAGAATTTTGTCATAAAAATTAGGGATACTCCATTCTGTGATGATAGAGCCTAACGAAAAATCAATACAAAATGCCTTATCTTTTTTATTAAGTTCCTCCTTGAGATGATACAAAACAGAAGATTTACCACTTCGTTTTTGCCCATAGATTACGATACTTTTAGCTGTTGTTTTTTCAAAAACTTTCACAATATCCTCTATGAACTTATCCCTACCAAAAAACATATCTTTGTCTTTGACTGCATTTGAGTTAGCAAAACGTGCAAAAACATTATCAATAGGTTCAAACTCACTTTTGTCATACAATGTAATGGTTTGCTCTGATTTTAATTCTAAGGCTTGTTCAGTATTCCGAGCTTTGTATTTACAGATAAGTTTTAAGTCACCTATTTTTTGGTTTATAATCGTGTTTGACACCTTCACACTAAGTTTTTCAGTTATCTCATCACCTCCTCTGATAGGCTCATTGATAATGACATTGCTTCCAATAAACTGGCAGTGCTCACTATCTTCAACAAATATTTCAATATCATAAATAGGTGATTTTGTTTTGTCTTCATTTCTAATAGTAGCTTGTAGTTCAACTGTATTATCAATTGCTGCAAACTCTCCTAAAATATGTAAACTTACAATAGGTGAACTTGATTGTTGTACGGTCTCAAAGTGCTGATCAATTAAATCTTGAGTATGCTCTAATAAGGGTAAAAAACCCTCATAGGAAAAACGAGTTGGACGTTCCTTAATGTCTTCTATCAATCTATCAATTGAGGCACAGATAATACCATATAAACGCTCCTTCTCATCAAAAGCAGTTTGCTTCAAGTAATCGCTTCCTTTGAAAACAATATCTTTTTTGATACTCTCATAACGGTTTGTGTCAGTTTGTTGCAACCAATCAGGCTTTAAGTGTTGTAGCGATTTTATAGCAATATCAATAAATGAATTAAAGTCTTTATTGGAATTAAGAGCATCAATTTCATTAAACCAAGCATCAAATTCCATCTTACGTTTTTGTCGAGCTTCATTCCATTTGCTTTTAAATTCATTTTCACTATCTTCACTCTTGATTTGAGTCGAGATTGAGTTTAAATATACAAATGCAGACTCTCTTGCTTTTTTGTTGTTGTATATCCTCCTAAGAATTTGAGCTGTAATTGTAGGATTAGCTATGGACATTTCCAAAATGCTATCCCAAAAATATAAAGGCTGTTGTCCTAAATCAAAAATCTTACTAATAGCTTTTTCAATAGAAATACCTGCTTGGTTCTCTAAAACTAATTTTTCGCCTGTTAAATAAAAAGTAGATATATAAATTGAAACTTGCATAGCAATATAATCCCAGTTACTTTCCAAAGAAAATGCTTCTAAGTAATAATGCCGTATTGTTTCTGAAGGATAATTGCTACCCGCACAACTTAATGCAATATCATTAAAATATTTAGCTAATACAGATTTAAAATTATATTCATTATCCGTTTCTAGTATTTGCATTAACTTTGCCTCTGTTAATCGATAGTTTGCGCGTTCCTTAGGCTTATTGCCTAACGAATGTTTAATATCATTCCTAATACGGTTTAAAGTTGATTGCGTGAAATTTTCTGAGGCTATTTCAGGAGCTTTCAATCCCGCATATTCACAATTTTCAAGTTTATGACTCACTAATGGACTTAGACCCGTCATTAAAATTGCAAAGTCGCTTTCGTTAAATAAAGTATCAATATCATCATAACTGCCAGATTTTTCTGCTTCTGACAAGCTATCTAACCACATGCGAGCAACTGTGTCATTAGGCTCAATACGTAGTATTTTTTTCAGCAACTTTTTAGCATTATAATAATCTTTTGCCTTAATATAAGTATAAGATAACCTTTTATTGATATTCAATTTTTCTCTCTTGGGAATATTTTTTATGCTCAACAACTCATTTAGTATTTTACAAGCTTTATCATACTTCTCACCCCTACTATAATAATCTGCGAGTAAGTTTTTTGCTGCTTTTTTGTTTTCCATTGAATTGATATTACTTTCAAGCAACTCAATAGCATTTAATAAATCTCCTTCTTGATTATAAATTTGAGCTAAATCTTTAATAGCGCTCTCTTTATTATCATCTGCTTCAATTGCCATTTTGAAATATTTCTTTGCTCTCTCCCAGTTTCCTACTTGTCTCGCATAATTTGCTGTTGCATAATTTTTTCCCCTTATCTTTTTACCACCTTTAATATGAGTGTTGGTTCAACTAATAATTGAGTTTCAGGGATTTTTTCCAATAAATCATTAATTTTTTCTTCTGCTGGATATTGATATTTCAAAACATCTAAAATACCTTTTGCATCTTCATACTCCTCGTTAGTTATCGCATTACTTACCCAGCCTAATAACACATCTAATTTTTTAGGATATTGAATTGCATAAGCCCTTTTGAACTCATAATGACTTTTCTTTCTATTCCTTTTCCTATCTCCTTCTATATAGCAAAATACTTGAACTGGTTTTTGGTCAGTAACTTCTTCTTTTAATAAGGTATCTTTTATACTATCTTCTATAATATCGTCAGACTTAAAATTTGCCAAAATAACATTACCATTGCTCTTTTTAAATCTTATATGTCCAGATAAAGAACTTTGCCAATATTGTATTATTTCAGCATTAGGCGATACAGTTTTATAGTTTCTATCTTTTCTAATATCTACTAAATCTTCTAAAATTGTTGTTTGTGATAGTGATTGTAATAATTCAATATTATTTTCAAGTAATTTAGAGTCTATATTCTTAT
>JAFIER010000072.1 GCA_020832465.1 Bernardetiaceae bacterium | reverse complement strand
AGAAGAGGTGTGCTTATCTTCAACGGTACGGAATGGACGCTCATCAACATGCCTGGCTCTGCCTATGCCCTCATAACAAGTGAGGATAAAAAAGATATTTACGTAAGTGGAAAAGGCTTTTTTGGACAGATTGCTAAAAATAAAAGTGGTGAGTTTCAATTTAAAAATTTTAGCAAAGATAAGCCCTATATGTACAATTTTGGTCAAATTCTGAAAAACCAAAATAAACTTTATTTTTATGCTGGCGACTTACTCATTGAGTATGATATCGAGGCTGAAGCTGTAAGCGAAGAGTGGTTAAGCGTCAATAACCAACGTATAGAAGCCCTTTTTTGTAACGATAATAAACTCTATGCACAGACCTCCGAACGCGAATTTTTCTATCTCGAAGGCAAAAAATTCTTACCTTCTGGCTTTTCCCTCGAAGCGCAAGCAGGATACGTAAGTTTTACACTATCACGTGCAGGAGGCAGAAAAGTGCTTTTAGGCACTAACAATGGCAGTTTTTATTACTTTAATGGTAGCAGTATAAACCCCGTGAGTTGGAAAAAAAATATGGAGGACTATTTGCGCCTCAGCCAAACACTCAAAGCAATCAATATTGATAATGAAAACCAAGTAGCTTTTGCTACCTTACGAGGAGGATGTATTGTCGCAGATATTCAAAAAGGAGAAGTCTTGCATAGCCTTAATTATCAAAACGGACTCCCTGATAATGAAGTACTTGCCTTATCCGTAGATAGTGGAAAAGGAATCTGGATAGCCCATGAATACGGGCTTACACGTGCCGACTTGCAAGTACCGATACGGGACTTTGGAGACTATCCTGGACTCGAAGGCAAAATCACTTTTGTAACCCGACACCATAGCAAAATATACGTAGCTACAACACAAGGTGTATTCTACCTCGACGAAACAAGAGATTATGAAGAAATAGAAAAAGCCATTTTCGTAAAGAAAAAAAATGATGCCAGGCTCAGGCAAACTAACCGAGGGACAAGCCCTAGAATTAGCCAAGTCAAAGAAAAGGGAAAAGAGGAGTTAGATAACGCTGCCCAAAAAACTAAAGGATTTTTTGGTAAAATCAATCCATTCAAAGGAAAAAAGAAAAATAAGGAGCAAGACGAAGAAGCTGATAGCGAAAGTACAGCGCAAGCAAAAACAGTACAAAACCCAACTAAAAAAACCGAAGACGAAGCACAAAACAAGGAGCAGGAAGAAAAAGAAAAAAAGGGACTTTTCGGAAAAGTAAAAAAAATATTTAAGAAAAAAGACAAAAGTTCAAACGAACAAGACGAGGACGATGAAAAGGAAGTCTTCTCCTCGTCCCCCGCGCCAAAGAAAAATCTTGATTTGGAAAAATCCAAAGAAGAACCTAAGCCTAAACAAAATAACAAAATAACAAAAAAACAAAATGTAACTTATACAAAAGTTGAACTCTCCGAGGAAGAAAAAGCAAAGTACGAGGCACGAAAATTCCTTGCACTGCAATCTACGCAATATATTTTTAAGCGTATAGAGGGAATTGTCGGCAAAACAACACAAATGTTACCCTATAAAGACCAATTGCTCGTCGTGAGTAATGCTGGGCTATATCGCATTATGCCAAACAAAGAAGCCATTCTTGTCAGCAACGAACCTGCTGAATATGCATATATATACGACAAAAACCAACATATTTATGTAGGCACAGTCGAAAATGCTGTATTAAGCTTTGCTGAAAATACAGAAAATGGAAAGTTAGAACTTCAAAATAAAGAGTTATTTGAAGATAACGTACACCGCATCGTCGGAGACGAACAGGGAAATATTTGGGTATGCGCTACTGATTTTATTTATAGAATGCAAGCCGATGAAGAAACAGGAATTATGTATAATACAGAATCCTTTATGATTGATAATACATACTCTGATATACTGCTACCTTTGAAACTCAAAGATACGCTTTATTTTATACTGCCTACTATATCTTATCGCTTCGATACAAAGCACGAATCCTTTGTGCAAGATACAATCATTCAGCAAGAGTGGGAAAATGCTATTGAGTTTATTGGAAACGACGAACACGCACTCTGGATCAACCGATTCAAAAGCTGGACAGTATTGAGCGATTTGAACTACAAAAACGAAAATCTTATCTTTTTGAATGCCCTTAACGATATCGTTCAGATTATCAACGACGAAACTACAGACCATATCTGGGTTATCACAAGCGCTAATAATTTATTTCGTTTTCATCTGAATCAAAACATAGAAGACCTCGATGACTATGCACTTATGCTCATGGAAGTCAGCGATAAAGCAGGGCAAAGACTGCCCCTATCCAATTTAGTCCTTGAACATGACAACAACACACTGTCTTTTTCTTTTGTCAGACCTGACTTTTTGAGCAGTCAAGGTATAGAGTATCGCTACAAACTCATTGGCAAAATGAACGACTGGTCTGAATGGTCTCACGACGGCACTGTTATTTTCCCCGCTTTGAGTAGCGGAAAGTACAAACTCAAAGTCGAAAGCCGGGATATCTTTGGAAAAATTATCGAAAATGAAATCATAGAATTTAGAATCAAACCGCCTTATTGGAAAAGTGCGTGGTTTTATGCCTTAGAAATTCTCTTTTTTGGTTCGCTGATTCTACTCACGGCAGTATTGAACAAAAGACTTTCCCAAAACAAAAAAGTTTTTGTTTTTATACGTCAGACACTTACTATTCTGACTCTAATCCTCTGTGCAGAGTTTTTCAAAACCGTATTAGAAGCCCAAGTAAACATACAAGGCTCGCCTGTTTTTGACTTTGCTATGGAGGTATTTTTTGCTATTTTGATATTTCCACTCGAGCGTCTTCTATCTTATATTATCACACGTGCACGTGCGCGCCAAGATGCTAAAATTGCAGAGAAGGAAGGCACACACTGGTCAACTGTATAGCTTTAAAAGAAAAATCTGCTCAAAAATAAATTTTTAAGCAAAAAAAATCTTGTTTGTAATAAATATTAGCAATAAAACGTTATTTTTGCAGTGATTTACCATCTTAATATATCTAATGAAACCAATACGTAATCGACAGTTTACGATTTTCATGCTTGTTCTTTCCCTTCTTGTCTGGTCTTTTTTTGTCCTAATCAATAGTGTAGGTTCAGATACTTGGCGTTTTATAGCCGCCTCTACTGGCTTCATGGGATTTTTAGGACTCACCTTTGTCTATGTGAGACGTTTCATGAGCGTGCTCAAAAAATAATGGCAAATAAGGGAATTAAATTTTTTATTTGATGTTCTAAAGTGTGTAGTTTGTATAATCTTTGAAGTTTATAAAAACTACACTTTTTTTGTATCACAAAACGCTATTTAAAAAAAATGAAAAAATTAGTTTTAGCATTCGCATTTCTTTTCTTTTTGGCAGCCGCACAGCAAGTAAGTGCGCAAACCACCGAGAATAAAAAAACAACAAAAGTAGAGGCAGCAAATAAAAAAGCCGCCTGCGACAAGAAAACAGATAAAGCCACTTCTTGTTGTGATAGCAAAAGTACTACTGCAAAAGCTACAAAAGCCGTAGAAAACGAAACCAAAAAAGAAGCAGACAAAAAAACTGCTTGCTGTAGCACCACAAAGGCTGATGCTAAAGTAGAAGCCACAGTAGCTGTCTCGGCTACAAAAACTGAAAAAAAGAACTGCACTGAGAAAACCCCTGCAAAAACAGCATGTTGCACTGACAAAAAAGCAAAAGCTGAAAAAACAGAACAGTAAAAACAGTGTATTACCTTACTTATTACCTTATTTAAGCATAAGAGTAGGGCAGAGCCCACAACTTGAAAAATACAGTTTGTATAAGTTGTGGGTTTTTCCATGCTTTTTTGTATTTTTGTCGTCTGAATAAATTTCTAATAGATTTAGTGTTAAGAATATTCCTATACGCTACATATCATCATAACAGTCTGAAATATGTTACTCGATTTTGAAAAACCTATACACGAGCTGGAAGCCAAACTTAAAGAAATGAAAGAACTGGCTTCACGTACAGATATGGACGTTACGGAGGCAGTAAAAAGTTTAGAAGAACGCATTGCTACCCTCAAAAAAGAAACTTTCGATAACCTCACACGCTGGCAACGCGTACAGCTTGCAAGGCATACAATGCGCCCATATAGCTTAGATTATATCCAACTAATGTGTTCGGATTTTATCGAGTTGCACGGCGACCGTCAAGTCAAAGACGATAAAGCCATGGTAGGGGGGCTTGGGCTTATTGAAGGCAAATCTTTTATGATGATAGGACATCAAAAAGGAAGAAATACCAAAGAACGTCAATACCGAAATTTTGGTATGCCTAACCCCGAAGGCTATAGAAAGGCACTACGCCTGATGCGCATAGCTGAAAAATTTGAAGTACCTATCGTCTGTTTTATAGATACGCAAGGTGCATATCCAGGTTTGGAAGCCGAAGCAAGAGGACAAGGCGAAGCCATTGCAAGAAATATCAAAGAAATGTTTGATATTAAAGTCCCTATTATTTGCATCGTTATTGGTGAAGGTGGCTCAGGAGGCGCACTTGGCATTGGAGTAGGTGATAAAGTATTCATGCTCGAGAATACCTGGTACTCCGTTATTTCACCCGAATCCTGCTCTTCTATCCTTTGGCGAAGCAGAGACCATAAAGAACAAGCCGCTGATGCCCTCAAACTCACAGCAAAAGATATGATGGGTTTTGGTTTGATTGATGATATCATTACCGAACCCCTCGGTGGTGCACATACAGATTATCAAACCACAGCCGAAAATGTCAAAAAAGTGATATTAGAAGAAACCGAAAAACTCCTACGTATCAATCACGGTTTGCGCAGATACAATCGCATCGAAAAATTCTCAAAAATGGGCGTATTCGAAGAATAAATATAAAGCCATTACCCTAAAAATGACCCCAAATATTCAGCATAATGTATCGCTTAAAACATTAAATACATTTGGTATTGATGTCTTAGCAAAACAATTCGTACAAATTCAAAAGGCAGAAGAATTGCCTATGATTTTTAAAAAAATCAATAGTCAAAAACTGCCTTATCTGATTTTGGGTGGGGGAAGCAATGTATTGCTTATTGATGATATAAATGCCTTAGTCCTTCAAAACCAAATACAAGGAGTACGCAAAATAGAAGAAAATACAGATACAGTACTCCTTGAGGTCGGTGCAGGCGAAAATTGGCATAATTTAGTACGCTATTGCGTAACGCAAAACTGGGGAGGCCTCGAAAACCTCTCCCTCATCCCCGGCACAGTAGGCGCAGCACCGATGCAAAATATTGGTGCTTATGGCGTAGAACAAGAATACTGCTTTGAATCTTTACGCGCTTATCACATTACAACAGGAAAATGGCACGAATTTGATAAAGCAAGTTGTGCCTTTGGCTATCGCGAAAGCGTATTCAAAAACAAACTCAAAGGTCAGTATTTTATAACTGCCGTGCGTTATCGCTTGCATAAAAATCCAATATTTAATATCCAGTACCAAGCCTTAAAAGAATACCTCGAAACCCATACACTTACACCCAACCTCAATAACATCAGCCAAGCAGTAATAGCTATTCGCGAAAGCAAACTCCCAGACCCTAAAATTATCGGTAATAGTGGTAGCTTTTTTAAAAATCCGATTATTAGTGCAAAAAAATACCAACATTTAATTACAGAATTTCCAAATATGCCGAGCTATCATATAGAAGCAATAGGCTATAAAATTCCAGCAGCTTGGCTCATCGAAGCCTGTGGCTGGAAAGGTAAAATTGTCGGAAATACAGGTACATTTGCCAAGCAAGCCTTAGTATTAGTCAATCACGGTCAGGCCTCAGGACAGGAAATTTTGCATTTAGCAGAGCAAATCCAAGCCTCTGTAATTCAAAAATTTGATATCGCTCTTCAGCCCGAGGTTAATATTATTTCAAACCAGAGTTGGAAATAACAAGAAGGGGGGCTGGTTCTCCTCGCCGTTGTCTGTGGAGACCGCACTACAAACCCCACGCTATGGAAAAATGAGCTTAGAAATAACACACCTTGTGCGCCTGTAGTACGAAGCTCCAGCTTCATTATAAGCCACTTGGCTGGAACTATCTAAGTTGATTTACCAACTTGACGTACACCCCTGACTGGGGCAAATGTACAGTAGCATGATCATGCGAACATACGGCATAAACAACATACTTGCTTTAAAATCCTTACAGAACGGGCAGCGCTCTCGGCACTGTTAATGCTTATTGGCAACTTCCTATGTCCATTTTTAAAAATATGCTACAAAATTTCTACCCAAAATCCTTTCTGGATTAAATAATGACGTTTGTGTTTGAGTTCGTTATAAGTACCTCGAAGCAAGAGTGCCTGCCCCTCGACCTTAGCCGTAGCAATGATACGAATGGCACTTTTGAAAGAAGTACCTAAAACTTTCTGAAGTAGATGTACGGACTCAGATGGAAGTTTAATATTTTTGAGAAAAATAGTAAGTTCCCTAAGTACCTCATCATCGAGTAAAATTTCGTGCAAAACCTTAGACTCCGTGCCTTTACGAGGCAGAATAGCTGTTTTTTTCATCGTAAAATAAGCTAAAAAGTAAACAGAATAATCGCAATTAGAAAAGCAATATCACATCTTAGCTTCAGATATACTTCAAAACTACTTAATTCGTGTTTGCTACAAACTGCGATCACAACGAGCGTAGTTATCTTGGTCTATACCGAGTCAGTATGACATGCCTACTCTACTTCTGCAAAAAATACTTTTACGCATAACGTTTTTGAGTTAAAACGTGCAAAAAAATACATATCAATAAATCAATATCTGTTAATAATGTTTATAAAAAAGTCAAATTTATGCCCTAAATGCCTAAATTTTTACGTTTATCACCCCAAAACTTAATATTTACGATTCTTGATCCTCACATAAGTAATTGGCTTGAGGTGCTTACTCCCAAAAGTTAAAATACGTTATTTTAATAGCGATTGATTGCAATTGTCTTAAAATGATTTATATTTGCAACAATGTTGCATTTAAAAGTTTAAAATCATGAAAGAATACACCAAACGAGAGTTTCTAAAAATGTCGTTGCTTTCCTTTGCAGGAGTAATGACTTCATTGCCAGCTTTGGCATTCAATGCAAAAAAAGCTAATGCAAATCGTGGCTATTATCGCAGTGATGAACCTATCAACTGGGAAGCTTTCTTAGATTTTACAAGCCAACACGCTAAAAAACTTATGCAGGGCAAAATAGACGAGCAGAACTATGTTGATTTAGTAGCCCATTACAGTACCAAACTCAACTTAGAAGATGCTTATCTTCAAAAAAGCCTAAAACGATATAAAGACTACCGAAAAGGTAAGCCCGATTTTACCGCCATAATGCACAAACAGTATAATTTTGAAATATATCTTATTGGATTTGAAAAAGGAGAAGCATTTGAGCCACACGACCACCCCGATATGACAGGTATTACCACTTGTGTAACTGGTACAGTAAATACTAAAACCTACGAACTGCTCCCAGAAAAACCTGATAAACAAAGTTTTTTACTCAAAGAATTAAGCAGTACAGATATAAGCAAAGGAGAGTACGGTACACTTACTTCTTTGCAACGCAATATTCATCGCATAGAAGGCAAGACTTACGCACAACTTCTCGACATCTTTACACCACCCTACGATGTAGAAATTGAGGCTAAAGTAAAGAATTTTATCATTGAAGAAGAAAATTTTGAAAATCGTAGCAATATACATCGCGTTAAACTCCGCTAAGACTTATATAAATTTAAATTTTAGAAATAGCAATTTTTATTATGATACAAATACAAAACGTCAATAAAGCCTTCAAAGGCAGCCCTGCGGTTCAGAATCTTAGTTTAGAAGTCAATGAAGGTGAAATTTTAGGGCTTTTAGGGGCAAATGGTGCGGGCAAATCTACGACTATCAATATGCTCTTGGGTTTTCTGCCCCCTGATTCGGGAACTGTAAAAATCAATAAATTAGATACAAGCCAAAATACCCAAGAAGTCCGCAGGCTCATTGGCTATATTCCCGAAAATGTCAATTTGTATCCTTATCTCACAGGTATAGAAAATTTAGATTATTTCTGCCGATTAGCAGGCTTGAAATATACCAAAGCCGAGCTGCAAAAAGTCCTATCTACTTGCGGTTTGCAAAACGAAGCTCATACCAAAAAAATTGCTACCTACTCCAAAGGTATGCGCCAAAAAGTAGGCATTGCGATAGCTTACGCAAAAAAAGCAAAGGTGTATCTACTAGACGAACCCGCCAGCGGCCTCGACCCTTTGGCAAGCAACGAGTTTTCAGAACTACTCAAAAAATTGGCTGCCGAAGGGGCTGCAATTTTGATGGCTTCTCACGATATTTTCAGAGTGCGTGAAGTCTGCCATAGCATTGGTATTCTCAAAAAAGGAGAATTAGTAAAAAAACTCCAAAGCAAAGAAGTAACTGCCAATGAGTTGGAAAAATTGTACTTAGAATTTATGCAAAACTAACTGTTTTTATACCCGAAGCTGGAGCTTCGGGCTACGTTTACTTGTATTCCGAAGCTCCAGCTTCGGGTCTATATAAAAATAACTATGTTTCAAATCATCAAAAACGAATGGCTCTATTATAGCCGTACACGTCTATTTTTGGGTATTAGTGCGGGCTTTATCTTGGTTTTGCTCTTCTCTATTTTTTTGGGAAGCTATCAAACCCAGATTCAGACCGAAAATTACCAAACTGCCCAAAAACATTTGCGAGAGCAATGGGAGAGCATCAAAGAAATGAACCCACACGGGGCCGCACATTACGGTACTTACGTATTCAAACCTGCCAACTTACTCAGCAGTTTGGACGAAGGTGTAAATAGCATTACGGGCAATGTATTGCGAGTAGAGGGGCACGTACAAAACGAAATTGTCCATTCAGAAGCCTCACAAATGCAAACTATTTCTAAATTTGGAAAGCTCAAAAGTTCGCTTTTGTTACAATTCATTGTGCCAATTTTATTGATTTTTTTAGCTTTTAGTAGCATTAGCAACGAAAAACAAAGCGGCAGGCTTAAGCTACTGCTCCTGCAAGGAACAAGTCCCTTGCAATTGATTTTTGCCAAAACACTTTCGGTTTGGCTCTACGGATTAGCCTTGCTGTGCACTACGATTTTGGTCTATACCCTTTTGAATATTCAAAACATCAATAGCGAAATTATGAGCCGTGCGGGCTTGTTTTTATTGACATATAGTTTCTACTATTTTGTGATAAGCGGGCTAACGGTATTTTTCTCCGCACGTTGGCAAAATCCTACATTAGCACTCACCTCAATGCTCGGAGTTTGGATACTTTGGACCATATTTTTACCTCATATTTTGATGAGTTCGGTAGAAAAATGGCACGAACTCCCCAGCCGTAATGAGTTTAAAGTTGCTATGAAAGAAGACCGCTCAAAAGGCGTTGATGGGCATAATCCCTCTGACGAGCGCAAAAAAGAATTTGAGCAAAAAGTTTTGAAGGAATACGGTGTAGATAGCCTTTCGCAATTGCCCATCAATTTTGACGGCTTAGTCATGCAAGCCGATGAAGAATATGGAAATATGGTGTGGGATAAACATTTTGGCAACTTACGAGTGGTTTTATCCGAGCAGAAACAAAGCTATCAATTAGGAGGGATTTTAAATCCTTTTATTTCCTTACAAAATGCAAGTATGGGTTTTGCAGCAAGCGATAATTTGCATCATCAAGATTTTTTAGTACAGGTAGAAAATTATCGCCGAGATTTTATCAAAATGCTCAACGATAAGCACGCTTTCGGTGGCTCAAAAACAGGCGACTGGAGCTGGAAAGCAGGCAATGAGTTTTTCAAATCCGTACCTGATTTTGAGTATAAACCGACCTCACTTGCTACTGTACTTTCAAACTATTTTTTAGACTTTTTTATTTTAGGATTTTGGGTAGTTTTTGTCTTAATGCTATTGATTTTAGGAACTAAAAAAATGCAAGTATTATGAAAAATCTGGATATATTTTTATACGAATGGAAGCATTTTGTGCGCAGTCCGTTCAAAATGGTGGCTTTACTTTTGTTTGTATTGGCAGCCGTTTATGGTTTGCATAATGGCGCAAGTTTGTATGAAAAACAAAAGGCAGAAATCGAGAAAATAAACCAAAAAGCCGAAGCTCAAATAGAAAAAATGATTACTCACTACGACAAAGGCGAAAAAAGTCCCGAAGGTCGTCCGTGGGTGAACTTTACTACGCCTTTTTGGGCAATTTGGAACTTGCCAACTTATCATTTCAAAGCACCTTCGCCTGCCCTTGTGTATAGCATTGGGCAAGCCGAGCAGTACGGTTTTTATAAGCAAATTTCGGTGTGGGCAAGTGCTTATGATGCAGATATGGCAGAGGAAATTGCCAACCCCGAGCGCCTACAAACAGGTACTTTAGATTTTGCTTTTGTATTGCTTTTTCTATTGCCTTTGTTGCTGTTGATTTTGACTTACAACCTCAAAAGTGCCGAGACTGAACAAGGTTTTTTGGCACTTATAGAAGTACAAACGGCTTCAAAAAATACTTGGCTTTTGTCCAGAATGGCGTTTTATATCGGGCTTGTTTTGCTATTTACTTTTGCTTTGATTTTGTACGGTGCGATGCTGACCCATGTTTTTGAAGCGAGTAGTAATGCTTTTGGTCAGATGTTGTTTTATAGTTTTTTGTACTTAATTTTTTGGGCTGTTTTGTATTATTTTATTCTCCAAAAAGGCAAAAGTATTTTAGGAAATACTTTACAAATGGTGGGGCTTTGGTTGCTACTTACTTTTGTTATTCCCGCTGTGGTGCATCAATACGTAAGCATTTCGCAACCTATCAATTTGATGACCGATTTGATAGATGTACAAAGAGACGGTCGTGAGAAATTATTTGCACAGCCCGACTCGGTCATAGACAATCAGATTTTTGCCTTATTCCCCGAGATAAAAGGGAGTAAGTTGGCTAATGATAGTACGGAAAGAGTGCGTTTAAGGAATTTTTCTGCAAGTGCCTTAGCAAACAATATGCTCAAAGAAGCCACAACACCCATCATAGCAGAAAATAAAGCTAAAAATGCGCTGATAAAGCAAAGCTATTGGTTTAATCCGCTTACCTTTTTCCAAAATCAACTTAATGCTGTGGCGCAAACTCATTTTCAAGATTATCAAAATTATCGCAACGACATAGAGAGGCTTGTGGATAAGCGCATCAAAATCATGGTATTGGATATGTGGAATGATGAAAAAGTAGATAAAGACAAATTTTTAACCTATCACAAAAAATTGAAATCTTAATATTTTGAGAAAAAATGTAACCATATTGACAGGATTCCTTGGCGCAGGCAAAACGACTTTGCTCAATCATATCATTCAGACAAATAAGCAAACTCGTTATGCAATTATTGAAAATGAGTTTGGCGAAAAAAACATTGATAATGAACTGGTTATCAATCCTGAAAATAGCATTATTGCGCTTAATAATGGTTGCTTATGTTGCAGCTTAAATGACAATTTATATGATATATTGAATGACTTACACGGACGTAAGGACGAGTTTGACGAGGTGATTATTGAGGCAACTGGCGTAGCCGACCCCTCAGGTTTGGCACAGCCTTTTGTTATGCACCCGCTCATCAAAAAGCATTTTCCTCTAATCAATATTATTTGTTTAGTTGATGCCGAGCTGATAGAAGACCAATTGCAAGAAACAAAAGAAGCCATGAGGCAAATTACATTTAGCGATTTACTCCTTATCAATAAGACCGATTTGGTATCTGAAGCGTATGCCGACGAGTTAGCCCAAAAACTGCAAGTCATGAATCCGTTAGCTCGTATCATAAAGGGAAATAAAAATATGCCTCCCAAAATTTCTTGGAAAGAAAATCAAGGGCAGTTAGAAAATATTTTTTTACAACAAGATGCATTACATACTTTACATCAAACGTCCGCTGATTTTCCAGTACAAAAGCCGCACTCGCACCATCACACACAGGATTTAGTATCCCATACTTTTACTTTTGATTGTCCTTTTGATTATAAGTTGTTGCATCAGTTACTATTTGTCTATCTCAACTTTCAATCAAAAGAATTATATCGTATGAAAGGTTTGGTTTGGCTCGAGGGTGAGCAGCAGCAAGTAGTTGTTCAATCCGTAGGCAAGCAGTTAAATTTTGAAGACAAACGTCCGTGGAAATCAACAGAAAAAAAGCAAAGCATTATCGTCTGTATTGGAAAAAATTTACAACGAGACAGGCTAAAAAAAATGCTAAGTAATGGCCTATCTAAAAGAGATATTCACAAAAACTAAATATTAAGTACTATGATTGATACAAGCACGACTTACTCGAATGCAGTCATTAGCAACAGCGCAGATGATTTGCAAAAGATTCATTTGAAAACTAAAAATATTGCTATCTATCAGCGCAATATAAGTGCGCTCGAGCCCGAGCTTTTGCTTATCCAAAATCAAGAAGTGGCAATCAAGATAAGTGGCGATTTCTCGCATATAAAACAGCTTTTGCAGACCTACTTTGAGAAAAATCTTACAGACTATAGTTTACTTTTTGAAGATATAAGCATGCTTTTAAAGCTGTTTGCAGACCTTACCCAAGTGCCTTCTTTCCGCCTTACGCTGAATACGGTGAGTACTGATATGTGCCGTAAGTTTCATACTGACCTCAATGATTTGAGAATGCTATGCACTTACATAGGGCAGGGAACACTATGGCTACCTGATGAAGCCATCAATCTAAAGGCACTTCAAAATAATCATAGCAGTAATCAAGATATTGTCGCAGATGAAGGGCTAATTCAGCAAGCAAACCAAGGCGATGTCGTTATGCTCAAAGGGGCTTTGTATCCAGATGCCAATCCCATTTTGCACCGTAGCCCACCGATTGAAAGTAATCATGAAAAAAGGCTGCTGTTGCGCATTGATACCAATGCCTCTGTCTATTGAAGCGGGTGCATGGCAATACTAACGTTGGTTTTTGGTACGAACACTCAAAAAGCGATAAGAATAATACCGATTTGGTAAATTTTACTTATAAAATATTTACAAAAAACACAATCAAATATTATCAAAATTATGAACATCACAAAAAAACTCCCCGTAACTGTTTTGAGCGGTTTTCTCGGTGCAGGCAAAACGACTTTGCTCAATCATATTCTGCACAACAAAGAGGATATGAAAGTCGCTGTTATTGTCAATGATATGAGTGAAGTCAATATCGATGCGCAGCTTGTCGAGCGCGAGCATACACTCTCGCGTACTGATGAGCGACTTGTCGAGATGTCCAATGGCTGTATCTGTTGTACTTTGCGTGAGGATTTAATGATTGAAGTAGAAAAACTCGCCAAAGAAGGGCGTTTTGACTACTTGCTCATCGAGAGTACGGGCATTAGTGAACCGATTCCCGTAGCTCAAACCTTTACCTTTCAAGACGAAGAAAACAATATTGACCTGAGCCGCTTTTCACAGCTCGATACGATGGTAACTGTGGTCGATGCCTTTAATTTTTGGAAAGATTTTGGCGCAGCCGAAACAATATACGACCGTAAGCTCACCGACGATACACAAGACCGTCGCAGTATTGTGAATTTGCTTACCGACCAAATTGAGTTTGCCGATGTCATTATTCTGAATAAAACTGACTTAGTGAGCCAAGAGCGCATTGGAGAGCTTAAGTCTGTATTGCGAAAGTTCAACTCGCAAGCCAACATCCTCGAGAGTGAGTTTGGAAAAGTACCGCCCAGTAGCATACTAAATACTAAACTTTTTGATTTTGAGCGCGCCTCTCAAGCAGCAGGCTGGATAGAAGAGCTACAAAAAGCACACGTCCCCGAGACCGATGAATACGGTATCTCATCTTTTGTATTCAGGGATAAGCGTCCGTTTCACCCCGAGCGTTTTTGGAAATATATCAGTCAGAATTTCCCCGCAGGCATCGTACGCAGCAAAGGACTTTTTTGGATAGCCTCGCGAGGCGATGAGGCTTTAAGCTGGTCGCAGGCGGGGGGCAGTCTGCGTGCAGATAAGGCTGGTGTTTGGTGGGCAAGTATGTCTCGCCAGGATAGATTGCTTAATCCTTCTTATGGTATTTATCAAAATGAAATTGAGCAGCGTTGGGATAAAACTTTTGGCGACCGCCAAAACGAACTCGTATTTATTGGTTTACAGCTCGATGCCGAAGAAATTACAAAAGAGTTAGAAGCCTGCCTTTGTACAGAAAAAGAAGTGCAAGCTTGGATAAAAGGTCAGCGATTTAAAGATTCTTTTCCTTTCTGATTTCACTATTGGTGGGATCTTTGACCACTCACAGGGTTTTAAATAACCTCTTACTGCTTGTCGCTGGAACAGACTAAAGTCTATGCTACGGAAACCCTAATGCTGACAAAAAAGAGTTTTCTCACCCTTTGGGGAGTACGTCAAGTGAGCTAATCAGCTTAGGTAGTTTCAGCACTCACAATTTTCAAAAAACTGTAGCCCGAAGCTCCAGCTTCGAAGTCTATAACGATGCTGGTGCTTCCTTACTACAGGCGCACAAATAGTAAATATCTGCAATAAAAGAAATGTTATTGCTGGGCTACTTTAGCAAAACTGTTGTACACCCGTCCTGTGAGTCTTTCAACGACTTACTTTGTCAGTATCCACGTGTCTGGATAGGCTTTATTATCGAGGTTTTCTCGCGCTTTATCTGCATTTTGTCTTGTTTCAAATTGTTGTAATGCGATACGAAAACGTCCATTTTCGTTTTGGTCTAAAATTAAAGCTCTTTCAAAGCCACTGTTTTTGACTTTTTTAAGAGCGTCCTTAGCGTACTCGAGTGTGCCATAGCTTCCATAAATCAAGTAAAAACCGCTTGCTAACTTTTCATCGGGCATGACCTCACCACTTGGTATATCTTCTTGTTGTCTGTGTTTTTTACGATTCATAGCCAAAATAGGAGGCATATCTTCATCACAAACCTGAGGCTCTACTGTGGGGTCTGTCTCTTCCCCGAGCCAAAAACAAATTATATCTTTATATATACCTACGCCCATAGCTTTATGTTTTTTCTCTGCAAAGTTGCTTCTTTGCATAACTAAGTTGGAAAAATACTTGCTTTTTTCCCAATGCGCCATAACTTTATCTAGGCTACCTTTGTATATTACCTCGGCAACTCCAGCCTTGTAGCCTATAATTTCTATGGCTTGCATTTTCGCACAATTGTCTTCTTCCTCTCCTTTGCTATGGCAACAGGCCTCCCAGAATCCTTTATCAGACCAGCTATGAAAATCGCAATCCTGATTATTGATGTCTTGATTTTCATAAATATCTTGTGCGTGTAAGCGTGCGATGTAGGAAAGTTTTAGCGAAAAGGGAATATCGCCTACTCTTCGGCTTGAGTTGCGCCAATTGTTAATATCTTGTAATAGTTTTTTTTCTTTTGTAGTTATACAAAAGTCATCGGGTATTTGTTGTGCTTCTACCCGCTTTGTGGCTGTAGCTACTAAGCCTTCAATAAAAATAAGTAGGCAAACAAACAAAATTTGTAAATTTTTTTTCATTCAAATTTGTAATTTTTGTGTTAGGTGAGCATACCAAACACGGAGTCAGTAGTTTTATTTTCTATTGGCGTTGTTGCAACGTGTCGTTACCACCTCATTAAATTCTGTCTAATTTTTTAAAATTTTGATAGTTTTAGGCATTCCAATATTTGTAAAAACATTTATAATCTTACATTTTATTTTAGCTTCTGTAAGCTGATTTTTATCAATTCTTGCTGTAGCTTTTTCTCCAAAAATTACTTTATATCTGAACATGCTGGTTTCTACTAAACTGCGCTGGTGATATTCTACTTCTTTTTTCCATTGAGACCTTCCTATTTCTTCTATCCGCTGAACAGCTTTATTGCGCTGTTGTAAATAGTCTGGGATGGGCACTTTTTTCGTACCTACTTTCAAGACGGCATTGCGAGGTGGCGGAATGATATGCTTGACATCTTTACCCATAGCCTCTCTAAAAAAGAATGTATCATAAGCACCATCGCCTCGCATAGAAGATATGTTAGATCTATAGGGTTCAAGCAAGTTCTTAGCTGCTTTTGCATCGTCTACACTATTGTCTGTCAAAGACATAGCTACAATTTCTTGTGTGTTTACATCTACACAAAGATGTAATTTTAACCAAGTTCTATGCTTAGAGACTCCGTGTTTTTTTACTTTCCATTCCCCCTCTCCATAGACTTTTAGTCCCGTAGAATCTACCATCAGATGAAGCCCTTTTTTATTTTTTAGCTTTTCTGAGTAACTAACAGACAAATCTTTTGATCTACGAGAAAGCGTAGAATAATTAGGAATACAATAATCTTCACAGCCATGTAAAGCTAATATGTCTTGCACGAAACCTTGTGTTTGTCGGAAACCTAAGCCATAGACATACTTGATAATCAAACAAAATTCTATAACAGCATCGGGATATTTTTGTTCGCCTACTGTTATTTTTCTTACATCAATATCTCGCCAGATAGACAGTAGTTTGGCACTTAGCCAAATACTCACTTTTCCTCTTTTTATCAAAGATTCATTATATTCTTGCCAATTTGAGATTTTATAATTAACTTTGCTCGGGCTTTTTGCTAATTTTGTCATGTGATATT
>JAFIER010000282.1 GCA_020832465.1 Bernardetiaceae bacterium | reverse complement strand
ATGTGAGCAGTGTAACGAATATGAATAACATGTTTTTCAATGCAAGTGATTTTAATAATGGCGGTCAGCCCCTTACTTGGACGGCAGGCACGGGTACAGCGGCTGTAACGGATATGAGTATAATGTTCGGCGGTGCTACATCATTCAATCAAGATATAAGCACTTGGAATACAGCAAGTGTAACGACTATGGGTGCAATGTTCAGCGGTGCTACATCATTCAATCAGCCTATAGGTGCTTGGAATACAACAAGTGTAACGAATATGACGCAGATGTTCCTTAGTGCTACATCATTCAATCAAGATATAAGCACTTGGAATACAGCAGGTGTAACGAATATGGCTTTTATGTTGCGGTTTGCTTCTGCTTTCAATCAAAATATAGGTAGCTGGAATTTGAGTTCTATCAATAGTGTGGCTGGTCAAAGTCTGTTTAGTATGCTCGACAACTGCGGCATGGACGTAGCCAACTACGACGCTACCCTCATAGGCTGGGCTGCTAATCCAAGTACGCCTAATAACCTTGATTTGGGTGCAAATGGACTCGAGTATTGTGCTGCGCAAACAGAAAGAGAAACCGACCTTGCTATCACCAAAAACTGGACTATTACGGGCGATAATTTTGCCTGCCCTATTTACTACAGCATCGCTGATGGCAACTGGACTGAAAATACCACTTGGTCGGCTACCTCTGGGGGCTTACCCGTTTCTCCTGCCGCTATGCCTATGCCAGCGGGGGCTACGGTTGTGATAGAAGATGGATTTACGGTTACTTCTATAGCGGCGGCAGATTTGGCAGCTAATCTTGATATTAGTATCACTGATGGTACACTAACCCTCGAGAATGGCAATAATGTGGGTAGCATTGCCACCCTCACGACCACTTCTGATGCAGTTATTAACCTCATAGCAGGTGATTTTAACTTGGCTGACCCTGCCGCTACCACCATCAAGGGCACTATCAACCGCCAAACCATAGGTGCATTTCCTAATGGGCTTACTTTTGACGATGGTTCTACCTATATCCACGCCCGAAATGGTGGAACGATTCCTACGGCTACCTGGGAGGCTACGTCCACCGTGCAAGTTACTGGTGCGACTAATGTCTGCCCTGATGGTTTTGAACAGACTTTTGGAAATTTCGTATGGAATTCTTCCATAAGTGTTTCTTGTGATTTGGTAGATTCAGGGGTGATGACCGTGCAAGGCGATTTTACTAAAATGGGTTCGGGAGACCTTTCTTTAGTAAATGGTGTCGGTACTTCTACCCTTAACATTAATGGCAATTACTCTGGTAATGTGTTTAATATAGCTGCTTTTAATGGTATAGGGACAATGAATGTAGCGGGTAATATCACAGGAGCAATTTTGCGCATAACAAGCACGAATGGAGGGGAAGGGACAGTTACAGTAGGGGGAAATGTGAGCCTTACTAACCGATTGAATGCTCAGAATGGAACAAATACTTTTATTCTGAACGGAACAGCCCCTCAAAATGTAAGTATAGCCGCTTTAGATGCAAACGTTCCACTCGAAATACGCAGTACTTCTACCAATACGGTTACGCTCATCAATAGTCCGAACGATTTAGGCGCAGGCACTAAGTTCTTAAACATTACTTCAGGAACTTTTGATATGGGGACGCAAGCCCTTACATTGGGCTATGTGCAAGGAACGGGCAATTTGACACTGGGCAACGGGGCTATACTCACGCTTAATGGCTCTAATGCTACCTTATTCACAGGTACACTCACCGCCGATGCCAATAGCCTCGTAAACTACAACAGCACCGCTGCCCAAAACATCTTCGCACCCTCATCAGGTAGCTACGGCAACCTGACATTGACCAATGCCAACACCAAAACCCTTTTGGGCAATATTAGACTAATAGGGAATTTCACCAATAATGCTGGGGTAGCAAATTTTAATCCGAATGCCTTTGCGGTGAGCTTTATAGGTACAACTCCTCAAACCCTCACGGGGGAGACGCATTTTCATGGCTTAACTATCAATAATACCAATCCGACGGTAGCCGACCGCACCATTACACTCAATAATCCTATCACGGTCAATAACGCCCTGACCTTGACAGCTGGTAGAGTGGTTATTGGAAATAATGACTTTACTTATTTAGGTACCAATGCCAATATCACGCCTGTTAACGGTGGTTGGATACAGACTAACGACACAGGAGAATTTATACGTAATAGTTCTACGGCTGGTAACAATGCTTTTCCCGTAGGAGATGCAACAGCACAGCGTAGATTTATTCTTTTTTCTACGTTTGCTACTCCAGTCTCTGTACGCTTTACACCTACGATTGCCCCTGCTATTTTTGGCACTAATCCTGCCGCAGGGATGTGGGTGGTCAATGTGCCTTTTAACGCAGCTGTAGGTCTTCAGAATGCAGGAGTGGCTACTAATTCCCCCAGTTTGCGTATCTATAAAAGTGATGCTGGAAGTCCTTGGCAAGTACAACCAACCAATTCTACTTTTCCTGCTTTTAGTACTAATTTTATACCTATTTCCTTGGGGACAGACCAACGAATTACGGTATTTCAAGCACCTAATACCTACTATTCGCTTGGCAACGCTACTTGGAATGTCAGCAGCAACCTATGGTCTATTGACGGAATAAACCCCTGCGATTGTTCGCCTGCGGGAGCACCAGATGCAACGGTTTATATTCGCAATAATCATGTCGTTACGGTTACAAATGCAGCCGATATAGGTTTGGATAATATCGTAGAGCTACAAGACGATGGCGTACTTACCTTACAAAATGGCAATACTAACGCCATCGCCACGCTCACTACTTCGGCAGGTTCTACGATAAATCTTTTGGCAGGTGATTTTAATTTAGCAGCCCCTGCCGCTACGACTATCAACGGTACAATCAATCGAGAAACCACAGGCACATTCCCCAACGGACTTACATTTGCCGATGGGGCTACTTATATCCACGCCCGTGATGGTGGAGTAATTCCTACGGCTATATGGGAGGCTAATTCTACGGTCAGCATTACAGGCATTACTAATACTGCCCTAACAGGTGGTTTCGACCAAATCTTTGGCAATTTTACTTGGGATTGCCCTTCGCAAAATCTCAATCAGAATACAGGTGCAGGTGGTGTCATGACGGTTGCTGGGAATTTTACGGTAATCAGTACGGGCAGTAGCAATTTTATTTTTGCACGCGATTTGAACGTAGGTGGAAATTTTGACAATCAAGTCGGCACACCCATTTTGGATTTAGATGCAGTTACTACTACTTTTAACGGTGGGGCGATACAAACTATTTCTGGCGGTTCAGGAGTTAGGTTTAGAAACTTAATCATTGACCAATCTCCTGCCTCGATAATAGATGTTACTTCCTCAAACCTAATCGTTATCAATGCACTGGCTCTAAATAACGGACGCATCAGGCTTAATAACACCAACCTAACTTATGCTCCGAGTGATGACACAAATCTTACCCGCATCAATGGCTGGGTAGAAACCAATGGTATAGGAATTGGGGGCTTCTTTTCACGAGTGGCAGGCACAAATCTGCTCTTCCCTGTGGGTAGCGATAACGATTATCAGCCCGTGCAGATTGCAAACACAGGAACAGGGGCTATTGTGCGATTTGGCGCACCTAACTTTTCACTTGGAGGCACAGGAGTAGGCTCTTGGTACATTCGTACTTTTGGTACAACCTCGGCAGTTACTTTCCTCGACCCACAAGGCACTTTAATCAACGGTGCAAAGGTACATCGAAACGATGCCTTTGTCTGGACGCAAATCCCTACGTCCTTTGCAGCACCTGATTACACCACCACAACCGCTGCCACAACAAGCACAGCAGTAGATGAATTTGCGATTTTTTCAAAACCCTTCATCACTACTTGGCAGACCACAGATAACCAAATCATCATACCCACCACAGGCGGCGGCTACAACTACGATATCTATTGGGAAAACCTCGACAACCCTGGCGTAGGCGACGGTAGCCACACAGGTGCGACAGGCAATTATACCATCACAGGCTTAGCCAATGGCGATACTTACGAAGTGCATATTTCAGGTGATTTTCCGCATTTTTATATGAACAACAATGCCACCGAAAGAACCAAACTCTATACAATAGAACAGTGGGGCGATATCGCTTGGACTTCAATGGAAAATGCTTTTTGGGGTTGTACGAATCTGGAAGTTAACGCCACAGATGCCCCTGATTTGAGTGGGGTTACGAATATGAATAGTATGTTTAGGGGTGCATCTTCCTTTGACCAAGATATCAGTAGTTGGAATGTGAGCAGTGTAACGAATATGGGTAGCATGTTTCAAGGTGCTAGTGCATTTAACAATGGTAGTCAGCCCCTTACTTGGACGGTAGGCACGGGTACAGCCGCTGTTACGAGTATGGGTAGCATGTTTAGGGATGCATCTTCCTTTGACCAAGATATCAGTAGTTGGAATGTGAGCAGTGTAACGAATATGAATAACATGTTTTTCAATGCAAGTGATTTTAATAATGGCGGTCAGCCCCTTACTTGGACGGCAGGCACGGGTACAGCGGCTGTAACGGATATGAGTATAATGTTCGGCGGTGCTACAT
>JAFIER010000052.1 GCA_020832465.1 Bernardetiaceae bacterium | reverse complement strand
AAGCATTACTTGTTATACACTACCAAATTTTAGAGGCTTGCATAAAATATATTTTTTGTCCTATAAAAATTCCAAATATCAGTATCGCGATTTAAAGGCTACAAAATTTGTATTTTTTTCAAAAATTGCTTTAATTGCGATGTTTCAATGCCTGATACACTGGACGGATTATAAAAAAAACCACTCACAGTATGGCTAAAATAAAATACTATTATGACACAAAAACCTGTAGATACGAGCGTGTAAAAATCTCTCGTACAGATAAAATTCTAAACCTATTAGGTCTATTTTTTATTGCAGGTATTTTAGCAGGTGCGTTTGCCTTTGCCTATCTTACGTATTTTCCTTCTAAGAAGGAACTCGGATTAGAGCAAGAAAAACAAGAGCTTTTGCTCAAATATAAAGTCCTTAACCAAGAAATTAGTGAGGCAAGTTCTATGCTCGAGGCTTTGCAAGAAAGAGATAACAAACTCTATCGAGCTATATTCGAAGCAGAACCCATTCCTATGGAAATGAGAAAAGGAGGCACTGGAGGCGCAACAAGATACAAAGATATTGTATCCGAGCACCTACAACAGAGCGAACTTGTCATCAATACGCTATATAAAGTCGATAACCTCAAAAAGCAAATGTACATACAGACCAAGTCGTATGACGAGCTTATAGACTTAGCCAAAAGTAAATCCAAAATGATGGCATCTATCCCCGCCATTCAACCCATTGCTAAAAAAGACCTTACAAGTTTCGCCTCTGGATTTGGATACAGAATGCACCCCATTTATAAAGTCCGAAAAATGCACACCGGCTGCGACCTTGCCGCACCAAGAGGTACACCTATTTACGCCTCAGGTGATGGTAAAGTAATTAAAGCAGACTGGTCTAGCGGATACGGAAAAACAGTAGAAATAGACCACGGTTATGGATATATGACTCGTTATGCACACATGTCTAATATCAAAGTCAGACCTGGGCAGAAAATCAAACGCGGCGAGATGATTGGTAATGTAGGAAGCACAGGCTTGTCCGTATCCCCACATTTGCATTATGAAGTACATTATAACGGAAAACCTGTAAATCCTGTTAATTACTTTTTCAATGACCTCACACCTGCTGAGTTTGATGAAATGTTAGAAGCAGCATCAAGAGATGGACAATCGCTTGGTGGAGGTTCTTGTGAGCATCATGATCACTAATTTTTGATTTGCAAAATACCTTACTATATGTCATTACTTGAAAAATAGATACAGATAAAGTAAAAAAATATACACAAAGCGCAGGACTTTTGTTTTGCGCTTTCTTTTATGCTAAAATATTTACTATGCGCATATCTGGAATTGTTTTATTTGATAGCCTTCAAAAACATCGGCAACTTCAGCCCCTTACGCTCACTCGCCCTATAGCAGAATTGCGTATTGGTGCGCTACGTATGCGCCAAAAATGGGAATACCTCACAGGTATAAACACACAAACATTAAGTCTATCTCATATCCAAGCCGCTTATCCCGCTAAGGTAAAAGAAGGCAAAACGATATACCTACGTGCTGATATTTTTCCTAATACCGAACTTTGGCGCGCCGCACAAGACCTACCGCCCCAAACGCTCCTCGAAGATGCAAAAGGCGAAGCCTTAGCTTTTGCAGCACCGCAGTATTTTGAAAGCATAGCGGATTTACATACTTTTTTAATGCCTTTCAAAAGGCAAATCCATAAAGATAGGCTCGAGACCCTCGATTATGTATGGGATATATTTCAAAAAAACCGTACACAAATTTTATGGGATTTTGACTACCTCGTGCAACATCGCCCTTCGGAAAATATTCGCGATAAGCACAGCAGAATTTATGGAAAAGATAATATTTTTGCCGAGCCAGGCGCGCAAGTGCGTGCCGCTGTGCTCAATGCCGAAGACGGACCTATTTACCTATCCGCTCATTCACGCATAGAAGAGGGCGCAATTATCAAAGGTGCACTTGCCTTAGGTGCGCACGCAAGCATTATGCCTGGGGCTATTATGCGAGGCGATAGCAGCATTGGTGCTTATGCTAAAGTCGGTGGTGAGGTGAGCAATAGCGTTTTTATTGGTTATTCTAATAAAGCACACGATGGTTTTTTGGGGAATGCCGTTATTGGCGAGTGGTGCAACTTAGGCGCAGGCACAACCTCCTCTAACCTAAAAAATAACTACGGCAATCTCAAAATTTGGGATTATGCTTCGGCAGCCTTCGTACAAACTCATTTGCAATTTTGCGGTTTGATTATGGGAGACCATTCGAAAACAGCGATTCAAAGTAGCTTTAATACGGCTACGGTGGTGGGCGTAGGTGCAAATATTTTTGGCGCGCAGGGCTTTCCGCCTAAGTTTATCCCCTCTTTTGCTTGGGGCGTAGATGCTCACAATTTTCAAATACAAAAATTAGATAAGTTTTTTGAAACTGCCGAGCGGGTCATGCAAAGGCGCAATCGTAGCTTAAACCAAGCTGAAAAAAATATGCTCGAGCATATCTTTAACGAAAGTAAAATTCATAGTGCTACGCATTAAAAATAACATGTCGCAAAGAAATGTTATTTCTAATGTCTGCCACACAAATATTTATCATAAATCTCATCAATTCATAGACACATAAAAAATCATGAAATACATATCTGATTACAATTTTGCTGGTAAACGTGCTTTGATGCGCGTAGATTTTAATGTTCCTTTGCAAGAAGATTTATCTATTTCAGATGATACAAGACTTCGTGCGGCTTTGCCAAGTATTCAAAAAATATTATCTGATGGCGGCAGTTTAGTCTTAATGTCTCATTTAGGTCGCCCTAAAGGAGTGCAAGAGGCTCGTTTTTCTTTATCTAATGTAGTAGGTTATTTGACTGATGCCTTAGGTGTTGATGTAAAGTTTGTATCAGATTGCGTAAGCGAAGAAGCCTTTGCGGCTTCATCAGCCCTCTCTTCTGGTGAGGTTTTGCTTTTGGAAAATTTGCGTTTTCATGCAGCTGAAAAAAAGGGTGATAAGGACTTTGCACGTGCCTTAGCGCGCCACGGCGATGTCTATGTCAATGATGCTTTCGGTACGGCGCACCGTGCGCACGCTTCGACGGCAGTCATAGCCGAGTTTTTTGAAGATAAAATTTGTGGTTATGTTATCAAAGCCGAGCTAGAAAATGCGCGCCGTATATTAGAAATTGAAGAGAAACAACGCCCTTTTGTGGCAATAGTGGGCGGTGCAAAGGTCTCGGATAAGATGCTTGTGCTCGAGCGACTTATCGATAAAGTAGATATGATATTGATTGGCGGCGGCATGGCTTATACCTTCATTAAAGCACAAGGAGGAGATGTAGGCAACTCACTCGTAGAAACAGACCGTCTTGAACTCGCTGCTAATCTACTCAAAAAAGCAGAAGATAGAGGTGTACGCATATACTTACCAGAAGATTCGACAGTAGCAGCTGCTTTTAAAGCTGATGCAGCACATGACAATGCCCCTAGTCATCAAATCATGGAAAGCTATATGGGTTTGGATATAGGAGAGCAGGCGCGCGAAACTTTTCGTAAAAATATTGTTAATGCAAAAACAGTACTTTGGAATGGTCCTATGGGTGTTTTTGAAATGGCTGCTTTTGCCAAAGGTACATTTGCGATTGCTAAAGCTGTAGTAGCAGCCACACAAAAAGGCGCATTTTCTTTAATCGGGGGGGGCGACTCGGCAGCCGCAATAGCACAAATGGGATTTACAAACGAAGTATCTTACGTCTCCACAGGAGGGGGCGCATTGCTCGAGCTTATCGAGGGCAAAACGCTACCTGGTATAGCTGCTTTAGATTGACTTAGTTAGTTTCGGTGCAAACAGTTGTTTGTTAGCACTTGATGTTTTTTGTAGGCTAAATCATGCTACATACATTGTACCTTTTTTCGTAGCTTGGTGTTTGCAAACCCCAGGCTATAATACAAATGGGCTTAGAAATGACATTTCTCAAAGCTATGGAAAAATGTAGGTTACTTAGCATATTTTCTTTTGAGATAGGCGAAGTATTTTGGAAAGTCGGAGTTAAAGTCTCTTTCAAACTCTTCTTCAAACTCATTTCGTTTGCCGTCGTATCGCAAATAACCGCTAAAATAGGCATTATTGAGCGTATCTGGCAGCACGTTTTTCCAAGCTGGATTGCTAAAACCTACGGTATCTATTGCCATAGTAATAGCTTTCATGGCTTGTGCTTTACGTTCTTTTTTGTATGCTAAGGTGCGATTATCCATATCCTCAAAGCTGTTATATAAGCTATCTAAGTATATGGCAGCTTGGAGGACAAAATTGACGTATCTATCTCTATCTTCTTTATAATCTGTATAAGCAAGATAATGTGGGTGTGTAGTGCCATATTTATGCGCTAAAAATAGCAATGCACCTTTATCACCTACAAAATTGGCTAAATTTTCGTTATAAGTAACATTATTTTTGATGTAAAGCGTACCGTGCGTAAGTTCGTGCAAGATAAGATTAGCTAATCTTCCTTCGGAACGGTTTAGGTTTTCGGAGAGCAGTGGGTCATCTAATATACCGAGCGTCGACCATGCACTCACGGGATAAATTTCTATATCCCATTGTTCTTCTGCTTTGAGCCTTTGCGCTTCTCTCTCAAGGGCTTCGTACTCAAAAAAACCTTTGTAGCTAACCTCCCCTAAAAAAGGGAAATACCAAGTTTTAGGTGCTAATCCAAATTTTTCGGCTGCGGTCAGATTCCAAAGTATGGGTTTTCCTTTTTGATCATAAATTTTTTTGTAACTCCCAGAGGGGTCAAGTCCAAGTTCTGCGACACCAAAATCTCTAATTTCTTGCACAAGCCTAATTTTTTCTTTCAAGGAGTCAGGAAAATCCGGGCGTGCAAGCACGCTATCAATCGGCTCGGCATTCCATATTACGTTAAGTTGCCCCTTGAGTTGCATATAGCCATAAGCTACTAAACGATACTGCCAAATCGCTACTGCTATAAGCCCAAAGAGAAAAAATAGACTTAGTTTTTTGATGTATTTCATATTTATGAGTTAAGCAGGCAATTTTTTTCTTAAAGCGATGTTATTTTGGAGTTAGAAATTTCTATATCAGGCTATTTATTTTGCATAATTCTGATACAAACTTACTGCAATATAAAGTAGCACAATCAGCGGCAGTCCTAAAAATTGAAAGAAGATAAGCAAAAGGACAGAAAGCACCAAAAAAATGTAACGCAAGGCATTAGCTTTCCAAGCAAAATTTTTAAATTTAAGTGCAATTAAGGGCAACTCCGCTACCAAAAGATAAGACATAACGACCGATATTCCGACTAAAAAATAAGGATTTTGAATCCACTCACAAATAGCAGGGTCATTATAAGCGCAAATTAAAGGAAAAGAACCAATAAGCATGGCATTAGCAGGCGTAGGCACACCAATAAAGGAATCGCTTTGGCGCGTATCTACATTAAACTTTGCCAAGCGAAAAGCTGAAAATACAGCAATCAAAAAAGCAATATACTCGATATAAGGAATTGGAATTTGACTGGCTACTGGCTCTAACATCGCAAAAAGAATAAAAGCGGGTAGGACTCCGAAAGTTACGCAGTCAGCAAGCGAATCTAACTCTTTACCTATATCCGAACTCACTTTTAACAAACGTGCTACAAAGCCATCTAAAAAATCAAAAACAGCTGCTATACCTATCAAGTAAGCTGCCCACGTCATCTGACCTTTAAAAACCATGAGAATGCCCAGACATCCACAAAGTAAATTGCTGGCGGTGAGCAAATTAGGAATGTGTGATTTCATATCAAAAGTAAGGAGTTCTGCTTAGTGAGTTATTTTGGAATTAGAACTAACAGTTCTTGGCGAACTGTTAGTTCTATGCTACTTTTAGTCATCGAGTTCTACGAGCTTGAATCCAGTACCGTGCACGTTTACGATGCGAAGCCGTTCGTCGGATCTGAGGTATTTTCTCAACTTAGTGATATATACGTCCATACTCCTTGCATTGAAGTAATTGTCATCGCCCCATATTTCGGTAAGCGCTTCACTTCTTTCTAAGGTTTGATTTTTGTTTTCGCATAGCATGCGCAATAGCTCCGATTCCTTAGAAGTAAGATGCTGTTCTTCTTTTTCGTCTTTTAAGGCTTGTGCATCATAATCAAAGAGAAAACTTCCGATTTGAAATTTGCGTAGCGGTGCACCTCCAGAGGTTACATTCGTTGTGCGTCTCAAAATGGCTTTGACCCTTAAGAGCAACTCCTCCATACTGAAAGGCTTTGTAAGGTAGTCATCAGCACCAATTTCGAGTCCTTTGATTTTGTCTTCTTTCATTGAGCGCGCCGTTAGAAATATAATAGGTACACTTTTGTTTTGGCTACGTACCTCTTTGGCAAGCGTAAATCCGTCCATAATGGGCATCATTACATCGAATATACAAAGCTCGAAAGGGTGATCTTTGTGCGCAATGAAAGTATCTAATGCTTCTTTACCATCACGGCAAAGCGTAACATCGTATTCTTTCAGGTCTAAATACTCCTTAAGGATTTCTCCTAAATTGTGGTCGTCTTCTGCTAAAAGGACTTTTATCATAATGTTATTTTTTATAATGAAATTGAGTAATGATTGTGCTTTGTAAAATAATGCGATTCAAATGCTTCTGCTCCTGCTCATATTTGCGCAAGCAAGTACGCCTGATTTTAACATTTGAACTCACTCTCTAATAGACGTAATAAACGCAAAAAAAGTGCATAAACATAGATGGTATTTTGATATTTTTAGTACATTATAAGTTTTTTTGTGTATATATGCAAGTAAAGGTGCGATATATTGATGCAAAACGTTGAATTTTATGATTGCATGAGACCTTCTCGCTCGAGCAGATGCTTTGCTTGCCACTGCTCGTTGTCATGGGCTTTGCAAAAGATGGCTGTATGCGTTGTTGTTGTGCTCAACGCAAAGCAATCTATCGCTGTAACTTGCTTTTCATGAAAGTTCCGTTGCCAAGTCTGCGGTTTAGCTCTTCTATCTATACGCATAGCTTGCTCAAATTGTTTTTCCAAGTTCTTATCGGCGTTCCATAAATGCAGCTGCCTACTATCGAGGTCTTTGATATATTTTTGTTTGCCATTATAAATGATATGATAAAGATGGAGCTGCCAAAGGTCTTTTGTATAATGACTTTTTTCTATCCAAATCAACTCAAAGCTCTCAGTGAGTGGTGCAATTGAATAGTTATGCTCAAAAGTAGTGATAGACTCGAGTGTTATGATTTCCAATAAGTTAGGAATGTACTTTGGATTATCATATTTAGATAAAAACAGACATTTTTGATTTGGCAAAACCACTGCTTTGACCAAAGGCATAGATACAAATTCTAAAACAAGCATTTCTGAACAATCCTTTTGCAAAGGTTTCCATACTGCGCCATCGCACTGCCCTACTAAGGAAAAATCTGACTGCCCCTGCGGCACAAAACTAATCATAATGATACATTTAATTAGGTGGAGTTGGGTGTACGTCAAGTTGGTAAATCGACTTAGGTAGTTTCAGAAATAACATTTCTGGCAGAAATAACATTTCTGGCAGAAATGTTATTTCTGGGCTAATTTAGCAAAGTTGCCGTGCACCCGTGGAGTTTTACATCTAAATCTGATAAACTTGCCTTCTAAGATAGGCATTTTTTTCTATCAAGCATAGAAATACCTGTAGAAATATTTTTTTAGTTTTCAAAACAGCCATCACATTGCTTTAAGCGGTATGAGTTTTATTTTTTACCATATTACGAGGCATTCTCCATCCAGCAATAACATTTCTTTGAGCAATGTTATTGCTGGCTGTTAATGTCTATTTAGTATGATTTTTTACACAAAAAAAACGCTCTACTGCAAAGTAAAGCGTCTTTTTTTATGTATATCGGCGGCGGTAGGGCTTAGTGCCCCCCCAAATTTATTTTCGTTTAAAATAGTATCTTATACCTAAGCCTGCATTTACGCTCTCAGGTAGTGCATCTACGCCTTCGGATTGCATCATTGAACCAAGTGCTGTATGGTAGCTACCATTGATGTCAATGCTTAGATTGTGCGTAAGGTTATAATGAATAGATAAACCCAAGAAACCGCTCATAAATCGCTCACGATACTCGCCCAGCTCATAACGAAGTTCAGGATTTTGACTTTGCAAACCTGTTTGATTGATAAAGTTCATACTTGTACCGAGTTGCAAAGCACCTCCCATGCGCCCTTTCTTGCGGCTACCAAACTCATAAGCTACTGCTAGAGGCACACTTATAAATTGATACTGCACCGAAACGCTATTATTTCCAATATAAACCAAAGAATCATCACTTACAGGGACGGTAGGCGACTGAAATGTTTGATAAATATCTGTATTCGTAAAACTAAAATTTGCATTCGCTATGCGCAACCCGCTTTGTATGCTAAATCTGCGATTAAACTGATAGCCCATATCTATGCCTGTGCCTACAATCTGACCATTTATACCTCCGTCGGTCATATCATCAAAAATTTGCGAACGCTCTGCGCCATACACTTGCACGGGCGATAGGGGTAGCGAAGTATTGACTGCAAAATTAGGGGTAAACGACCCCATACTTGCCGATACACCTACAAAAAATGCAGCTTTAAAATCTGCCTTATTTAAAGTCTGTTCTGTAGCCTCTGCATCAGCTTCTTTATCGCTTGTTTTTGCTACTTGGCTATCAACATCAGCGGCATTAAATATAGGAGCGGGGATTTCATAATCACTAACATCAAGCCCTAAGGTCATATCAAAAAGTTTTTGAATGCTCATTGGGGTATCCTGCACCTTGTCTATTTTGTGGACTGGCGTGCTCTTGCGCTCTGTTGTGCTTATTTGTGTTTGCGTATCATCAGCATCGAGTTGCTGCTGTATGTTACTGCTTCCAGTGTTTTGCAACTTTGCCTTATCGGTAGGCTCATCACTTTTCAGTATAATACTACTTTGCTGCTCTCCATTTGTGTATGCGTTATTTTGACTATTGCTATTGCTTTGCGCTTTATTAGTCTCTGTAACTATACTTATGGCATCGGAGTTTTTATCAGGGTTTTGTTCCTGCTTTTGTGCTTTGAGCAGACTATTATCTTCGAGCTTATTGTTATTGCTGTGGTTATTTTTATTAGCATGGTCTATGATAGGAGTTTTTTCCTTTGTTGTATTATTCGTATTTTTTTCTGTTATTATAAGTTCGGTATGGGCGTTCGTATTTTGCTCTCCCTGCTGCTCGTAGATAGAAGTATAATAAAACATAACAAGCATAAGCAATACAGCTACCGCCCCACTTAACCAATAGAAACCAGCGGTTCTATACCAGGGTGTAGGTTTAATTTGTGCCTCAATGTTTTGCCACAAATGCGCAGGGGGCATTTGGGTCTTTCCCTCAAAGGCATTTCGAAATTGCATTTCGAAATTATCCTTATTGTTGTTCTTTGAGCTGCTCATATTGCATATCTTCTTTTGCTATCAATTCTTGTAAAATTACTTTTGCGCGAGCGTACTGCGACTTTGATGTACCTTCTGTAATATCGAGCATATCGGCAATTTCCTTATGTTTGTACCCTTCAATAGCATACAGATTAAACACCATTTGGTAGCGTGGCGCAAGCTGCTGAATGAGCTTGAGCAGTGCCTCGTAATTAAGACTTGCTACGATTTGGTCTGTATGCTGATTAGGTTTATAGTTTAGGTCGCTCACTTCTTCGGTATGCGCCTTTTCTATTTTTTTGCGATTTTGCTTGAGTGCTGTATTGATCACAATGCGTTTTATCCAAAACTCTAAGGGGCAGTCTTGTTTGAACTGTGCAATATTTTCAAAAATTTTGATAAAAGATTCTTGTAAAATATCATCTGCCTCTAAGGTTGTCTTGGCATAGCGCATAGCAATAGGATACATGCGTGGCGCGTAAGCGTCGTAAAGGTGTTTTTGTGCCTTTGCTTTGCCCTTCAAACAGCCTTTAATTAGCTCGTCTTCGTCGCTATAGTTGGTTTGCCTGAACATAAACGATAGTTACTTATTTGAATGACCCTCTGTATTGCGAAATGGTTGCAAATGAGGTTGTTTTAGTAGAATTATTTTTGTTTAAAGTGAGTTTTGCAAGGTTTTAGCTATCTTGGCTATATATTTATATTGTATGAAAAAATTTTGGCATAATGCTATAGCATAACAGCCGGATCTTAGGCAATATAAAAAGGGTTTAAAAAGTATCTTCAAAATTACATGGTAAAAATAGCAATATTTCATGAATAAATCATACACATATCATTTTTTTATTGTCAAAAAGCTAATTTACACTTTTTTTTGTGCACTTATATTGCATTTAGGAATAGCCAATAGAGGATTTGCTTACCAGTTAGCTAATCATACAGACACCTTAAAAATTGTATCTACTGTAGCATTACCTAAGCATACGGCTGCTTCTATCGATCGTCATGGTTATGTATATATTGCCGATAAACAAGGCACAATACATTTATACAACGAAAAAGGAAAAGAAGTTCAATCCTATGCACCTACACGCAGTGCAAAGGCAAGTTATATTATGGCATGGAATCCGATGCGTGTATGGGTTTTCTATCAGGCTTTTCAAGAATTTGTATTACTCAATCGCTCTTTGATTGAAATAGATAATTATAACCTCAAAAACTTTCATGATAATTTTGTCAGAAAAGTAAGCCCCTCGGCTGATAATAATCTTTGGATGCTCGATGAGACTGATTTTAGTCTGAAAAAAATCAATATTCTTAATGCGCAAACTATTTTGCATACGCCCTTAGATATGCTTGCTGGTAGTGGTTATTTTAGGGTATATGCTATTCGGGAGTGGCAAAATTTACTTTTTGTGGGGGTAGAGGATAAAGGTGTTTGGGTTTTTGATAACCTTGGTAATTTGAGCCATACGCTCGATATTCCCAAGCTCGAGCAGTTGTCTTTTGTCAATAATTATTTAATTCACTACCAAGACCATTGTATCATATTGCAAGATTTATACAAAAAAACATCAGAAACATATAGCCTCCCTGTTACTGTACCAACGATGCCGGATTATGTGCTATCTGCTGACGCTGAGAGTTTTGCCTTAGTTTACAAAAAAACGCTTATTTTTGTGCGTAAATAGCAAATCACAAAAAATAGGGGGCTTCTTCAATGAATTATTAGGGTGTAACTACGTCAGGTTTATAAATCGCCTTAGGTAGTTTCAGAAATAACACATCTTAAAGCCATGTTATTTCTGGCCTAATTTAGCGAAGCTGTCGTGAGCCCAATTATTCTGTATCTGGTCTGTATTTAGATTTTTGAAATATCATTTTTGCATCGGTCATTTTCATGAGTTCGGGCAGTGTAATTTCAGGGTGTCGTGCCATAAAAGTTCTCACAATTTGCCAGCCGAGCCATTGCCCAATGCGTCCGGGGCATTCGTTAGCTATTTCGGGTGTAGAGGGTCTCTCGTCAATGTATTTGCGTTTTTTGCTAGGCGAGGTTTCATAAAAAAGATTATTTTCTACAAAGTAAGCCCAAACGACATCAGCAGAGACGTATGTATCCGCTATTTGTTTATCTGTATAACCAATAATTGCACTATCACCAGCCTGCGGTATCATTTTTTCTACAAAATAATAACTTTTCCCCCAAGCAATCATTTCGTTAAGTAGGCTATTATCGGTTCTTTCATGTTCGTTGTATAGATTTGAGTAGTAAAGCATCAAATGTAGGGGAATAATGGCAGGTTCGTAACGTCTCCATACGTACATATTGCGATAAGGCTCGGATGGCGGTACATAAGCCGTATTCTTTGTGCCTAAAAAGTAGTCTATACCGATGGCTATTATCGAATCTGAAACCACAATATCAGGTCCGCTAAAGCCTGTAATCATCGTATAGAAGGTAGCGGGCACGGGAGTTTCGGGGTAGTAATATTTTAAGTATTGAAAAGCCTTTGTTATATCACTTTTTAAATTTGAAAAATCAGTATATGTTTTAGCTACTTGTTGCTTTACCGTATCTATATAAGGGCTACGTTGCATAGCTTCTAAGCTGCGCAAAAGGTCTCTTTGGTCTTCATACAAATCTATTTGCATATAGTCTATAGCAAACTCGGGGTGTGCCTGCAAATAATCTATCATAGCCTGCTCCGAAATATTCGAATCTAAAAGAGTTTGATAAGCATGCTCAAAATCAAAGGATACGTTAATATGATCAACATCAGGGGCATTTTCTTTGTCAGCACCGCAAGAGGATAAAAAAGAATGCGCTAAAAGCGCTACAATAGCTAAAAAACGAGTCAAATTCATATCAGTAAAATAGTCTAATCAAAATCTAAAAGTAAGCAGTATTAGCCATAAAAGCAAACTATAAGTTTATCTTTGAAAAAGTATTGGCTTTCATACTCATATATAAGCTCATCAGAAATAACATTTCTTTGAGCAATGTTATTTCTGATGAATAGCTGTATTGTGGTTTTAATGAAAAGAAACTGGGCATATAACACGCTGGAATGTCCAACTTACATGAAGACCGAGATAGTAATATCTATCGTTATTGAAGGGATTCTGCGATTGAAACTTATTTTGCAAATCGTCGCTATCCAAGCCATCTATGGCATCTGAATAGGTAAGGCGTGCGCCAAATTCTGCACCAAAATTTAATCCATAAGCTACCCGATATTTAAAACCAACACCAAAAGGCACTGAAGGCACTACTAAATAATCTGGATTTTGACTATAGTTTGTAGTCGTAGTTATCCAAGACACCGCCCCGCCCACAAAGATAAAAGGCGACCAGTCCGTTAGCTCGCTATAGGCTCTAAAATCTCTAAAATTATACTCAATGCGTCCTTGCAACTCAAGAACATCTGCACTAAACTCTACGCCGCGCTGTTGTTTGAATCTATTTTTTTGGTCTCTATCGGAAGCGCCGAGTTTGCCATAAAGTCCACTTACTCTTGCCGAGACCGAGGGGATAAAATTATAGCGCAAACAAAACTCACCCGCTGGGCGCAAATTACGAATTTGATACTGAGAAGCAATATCTCCTGTATAGTTAAGCGCACCGACAGTAAAGCCAAACTCTTCTTTTTGTGCCTGCAAAGAAAAGCTAAGACCACAAAAAAGCAATATGCAAAAGATTTTTTTTATAGTGTACATAAGAAAACTGTATTGATAAAAAGGTATAAAATTCTGTTTTCTAAACATTACAAAAAAACCGCCACGTTCAGTACGTAGCGGTTTTTTTATTAAAAATAACAGTTTGAAAGCAGTGAGCAGCATTCAATTCGAAGCGATATGCTTATCTAAAATGCACGGGGCATCGCACTTGCTGTGGTGGAAATATATAAATAAGACGGAAACCCATTAAGAGATATACGTCATTATCTCTTGAATTACCACGAATGTTATCAGGAAAAGCATCATTACCAAAGCCTACAAAACGGCGGTAGCCTGTAGGTGTAGTATAATCATCGGGTAGATAAGCCATTTCACCTGCCGAGTAGAGTTCGCGTAACCTTACAGCTCTATCCCCCTCACGTGAGCGGTCATGGAATGCACGTGCAAGTGCGTCCTCACCAGTGTTGCTACCAAAAATAGATAAATCTTGGAACATTGTACTTACATCATCGAGGTAGTCAGTGAGTAAGAAACGATAGGAGAACTCAAACTCAATATCTATGCGGTCTGAAATGCGTTTGCGTACTCCCATGCCTAATGGGAATGCTACTTGTAAGCGTGAGTATTTGTCTCCAATAGGGTCACCTGCCAAAGTGGTACGCCCTTGTCCTTCTGTACCGAGTGGCTGAAGAGGCACCCATTCGCCCACGTCCCAATCAGCTACATCACCTGGAATAGGCTCTGGTGCGCGTGCCATAGGATTATGATAAAATGCTGCAAATCCACCAACAATATAAGGTATAAATTGCTTGGGGCGGCGGAAGTACTCTGTATTGAGCTTATGTGCACTCATCAAATCTATCTGGCCGATAGCAGAGATTTCGAAAATATCATTTCTAAAATGTGCATTACGGATATAACGAAACACGGCATCTCCGTCCATTTTGTCTGCCGTGCTACTATCAGCACTCAATATTCTGCCCCAGCGGAAGGCAAAACGCCCTGTAAATTGCGGTCTGAATCTTTTTTGTACAAAAATACCGATACTCGGACGAGTAAATCGTAAATCAGTACTTAAAAAGTCAGGACGTGGTACAATATCGCCGAAATAACTAATAGAACTAATATTCAAGCCCGCACTGATATACTCCCTGCGTTTAGTCCAAACCCAGCCATGCCCGTTTGTAGCTCTTTTAGGTACAACACGTTTATACCAATATTTTTGTCCGGGCTTATAGTTTTGCGCCTCAGCAGTGGAGAAGCAAAAAATAAATGGAATCAAAAAAAGCAAAAAGATAAATTTTTTCATGTGTACAACGATTTTCTCTATATAAAACAAATAGACGGTTTTCAATAGTAAAATTTTTCAACTCAAATTGTTATGATTACGTTTGGTTTACTACCTTACTTTGAATTAGGCTATTTATGAATTAGGCTTTATTTTTAGGTATTAGCAATCATATTTCTGCTCGAAGTATTAGCCCTAATATCTAAATCAAACAGCCTTATCATACATAACGTAAATCAAGCAACAATATACGTAAATAACTCTAAAAAAAACAAAAAATTTTATTTCGTAACAAAATTAGTGTTTTTTATGGTAAATAACTCATTATTAAGCTACAAAATTCGAGCGAAACTGTGTTTTTTTTAAAAAAATAAATTTGAGAAAAAAAATAAAAAAAAATCGTGTTTTTGTTTGGATAATAAAAAAAAGCCCATTACCTTTGCATCACCAATTAAACAAAACGCCTCCTTAGCTCAGTTGGTAGAGCAATGGTTTTGTAAACCATCGGTCGCTGGTTCGAGTCCGGCAGGGGGCTCTAAAGAAGAAGCCCTGAGCATTATGTTCAGGGCTTTTTTTATGTTATTTTGATGCTTTATCTATGCTTTCTCCTCCAATTATTTTGCCGCATACATCTATTTCACTGCGTCTTTTGCGCTTAGATAGACTGCATTTGCCTATAGGTGGGAATAAATATTTTAAGCTCAAATATAATCTTGAAGAGGCTAAAAACCAAAATTACAGTACCTTACTCACTTTTGGAGGGGCTTACTCAAACCACATTTTAGCTACTGCAAGAGCTGCACAAGCACAAGGTTTTGAAAGTATTGGTATAATTAGGGGCGAGGCGCATGCACCGCTAAATAAAGTATTACAAGCTGCAAAAGAAGCGGGCATGCAGTTGCATTATATAAATCGCAGTATGTACAAATTAAAACATACAAAAGAAGTCAAAGAAAAGCTCAAACAAGCATTCGGAGGTTTTTACCTTATACCAGAAGGGGGAACGAACTTAGAAGCCGTGCGAGGCGCAAGCGAAATTCCAAAACTGATAGCGCATACAGTATATGATACCTTGCTCACTCCCGTAGGTACGGGCGGTACGCTCGCTGGTTTGGCCATAGGGCTTCCGCCCGAAAAACAATTAGAAGGTATAGCTGTTTTGAAAGGAGCGGATTTTTTGAAAACAGATACACATGCACTCATTAACGATTTTCAAAAAAAATATCCTGCATACAGCCATGCACCGCTTGCACATTGGAACTTGCAAACCGACTACCACTTTGGCGGATATGCCAAAACAAGTAGCTCACTCAATGCTTTTATCCAGCGTTTCTACCTTGATAATCAAATCCTGATAGAGCCTATTTATACAGGGAAAATGATGTATGCTATTGCTGATTTGGCTCAAAAACAATATTTTAAATCGAATAGCCGTCTTATTGCACTGCACACAGGTGGCTTAGATTATTTGCCCAGCTCAAATTGAACTCATATTCTTACTACTAATGTTTTAGGGGATACAAAACCTGACAAAAACCTTTATGAATTTGAAAGCCGAAATCGATGCTAATCCTGTATTTAAAGTAGTGGCAGAGGCCGCAGCAACACTACAAATCCCTACTTATGTCGTAGGTGGTTTTGTAAGAGACCGCCTGCTCAAGCGTCATCAAAATCAAGAAGATATAGATATCGTATGCGTAGGAAGCGGTATTGCCGTTGCTGAAAAAATAGAAGAAAGCCCTCTCAAAACAGGAAAAGTAGCTATTTATAAACGTTTTGGTACGGCTATGTTGCATATTGAGCATACCCAAATAGAGTTTGTTGGCGCACGAAAAGAGTCTTATTCACCTGATTCGCGTAAGCCAGAGGTCGAAGAAGCTACATTAGCAGAAGACCAAATGAGACGCGATTTTACAATCAATGCTATGGCGATTAGCCTTAATGCAGATGATTATGGCGATTTATTAGACCCTTTTGAAGGATTGCAAGACTTGAAAAGAAAAATTATACGCACACCAACAGACCCATTAGTTACATTTTCCGACGACCCACTGCGCATGATGCGTGCCATAAGATTTGCATCACAGCTGAGCTTTGATATAGAACCTGATACTTTTGATGCTATTTGCCAAAGCAAAGAACGAATCAAAATTATCTCGCAAGAACGCGTTACAGAAGAACTAAACAAAATCATACTAAGCCCTAAGCCTTCTTACGGATTTCAACTTTTGTTTCACGCAGGGCTACTCGAAATTATTTTTCCTGAAATGGCTGATTTGCAAGGCGTAGAAACTATTGAAGGAAAATCTCATAAAGATAATTTTTATCATACACTCAAAGTATTGGATAACGTCGCCAGTGTATCTGACGACCTATGGCTGCGATGGGCTGCTATTTTACACGATATTGCCAAACCGCCTACTAAACGATTCGATAAAAAAGTAGGCTGGACATTTCACGGGCACGAAGACAAGGGCGCACGTATGGTGCCCTCGCTTTTTCGTAGATTAAGACTACCCCTAGACCGTAAAATGAGATTTGTGCAAAAACTCGTTAAGCTACACCTGCGCCCCATTGCTCTTGTCAAAAAGCAGACAACTGACTCGGCTATCCGAAGATTACTCTTTGAAGCCGGTGATGACATAGAAGCACTGATGACATTGTGCCGTGCTGATATTACCTCGAAAGACCATAATCGTGTCAAACGCTACCTCAGCAATTTTGATAGCGTAGAAAAGAAAATGCAAATTGTAGAAGCCAAAGATAAATTACGTAACTTTCAACCCGCTATAGACGGTGCTGAAATTATGCGTATTTTTGGTATCAAACCTTCAAAAGAAGTAGGCATTATTAAAAATGCTTTGAAAGATGCCGTTTTAGACGGAAAAGTGAGCAATGAATATGACCAAGTATATGCTTATATGGTGCGCTTAGGCAAAACTATGGGCTTAGAAGTCAAAAATAAATAATTCAAAATCAATGATTTAGATTTATAAATAGCATTGAACACTCACAGCTCGCAGCGAACAGTGAGTGCTCAATTTCTTAAATTAAAACTTATGGAATCAAGACCTCGTGTAGCGGTAGTCAGTTCTTTGCTGATGTTTGTGCTTTTTGTATTTGGAGGCTTACTCATTGGCGGAACGCTCGGTCAGTTAGCAGCTTGGCTTTGGCTTCCAAATGCAAGTTTTGCCGATACGATTACCCTGAGCAGCGCGCCCTCTTCGTTTGAAAATGGACGCTGGGCATTGCTCACTTTGCAAGGCGTATCTATGACCGTAGGCTTTGGAATTTTGCCTTGGATTTTTGTTAAATATACAGATCCTCTTCGGAGTTATTTTCAAAATAATAAAGAAAAAGTGCGTCATAATGCTATGCTTTTTACCTTAGCCGCACTTATCACACTTGTTTCTATGCCTTTTATACTTTTTATCGGTACGTTGAATCAGAGCATGCAACTCCCCGATTTTTTAAGTGGTTTAGAAAATTGGATGCGCAATAAGGAAGATAGTATCGCCGAGCTAACTCGTTATATAACGGCTTTTGATAGCCACTGGCAGTTTGCTTTTGGGCTTTTGATTGTAGCAGTGCTACCAGGCATAGCAGAGGAGTACTGCTTTCGCGGGATTTTACAAAAAAGATTGCGCTTGCTTTTCAGTAATCCTCATGTGGCAATTGTACTTGCCGCAGTCGTATTTAGTGCTATTCACGTGCAATTTTATGGATTTCTGCCTCGATTCCTATTAGGTGCTATGTTTGGATATTTATTTTATTGGTCTGGCAACTTAAAAGTAGCTATGTTTGCGCATTTCGTAAATAATGCCGCTGCGCTTTTTGCCGTGTATCTTAGCGGTACGCAGGAAATGTTAGAAAATCCTGCTATGCAAGAAGTCGAATCTATGCCTACACTCATAGGTTCGGCAGCCGTCTCTTTAGTACTTTGCGGTTTTTTACTTCATTACTTTTACAAAATTTCTACACAAAATAATGCCTATCCCTCGCCCTCAGAGCAGGATTAAGCATATAGATTCAGATAGATTGATATGAAACAAATTACATTTTCGGATATACTTATTTTTGAAAACGAGGATTACTGTATCGTAGATAAGCCGCCTCATTTTTCAAGCTTAGATGAGCGACTTGGCGAGGCTATAAATTTGCAACAAATCGTAAGAGCAGCCCTCCCAGATGCGCAGTTAGCCCATCGCTTAGACAAAGAAACCAGTGGTGCATTAGCCATTGCAAAGCACCCCGAGGCTTATCGCCATTTAGCCATACAATTTCAAAAGCGAGAGGTTTATAAAACCTATCACGCTTTCGTAGATGGTGTTTTTGATTTTAAAGATGAGATTGTAGATATGCCTCTTTCCAAAACTTCACAAGGGTTGGCAAGGATAGACCACAGTGGCAAAGAAGCTATTACGGTTTTTAATACACTACACGCTTATCGCCACCACACACTGCTTGCTTGCCGTCCGCTCACAGGGCGTTTGCATCAAATTCGTATCCACGCAAGCTTGCTCAAAGCACCGCTTATGTCAGACCCACAATACGGCGGTAAAATGTTTATGCTATCAAGCATAAAACGAAACTTTCACATCAAAAAATGGACGCAAGAGCAACCCCTTATGCAACGTGTTGCACTACATGCCTATCAGCTCGAGTTTGAAGGCTTACAAGGTGAAAAAATTACCGCTACGGCACCCTATCCAAAAGATTTTAGAGCCGTAAAAAAACAGCTTGATAAGTTTGACAGATTATAAACCACTATAAATCATAAAGACTCACTTTATAAATTTAGCAAGGCTTCGAAAAAACTCATCGCTTTACTCCGGTCTTTAATCACAACAAGCGGAATGCTTACGTCCAGACTGCAAAGCTTTTCAGCCGTGCACGAAAGGATAGCTGCCGCACTTTGCGCTCGACTGCGTGCACCTATCAAAATAATATCAGCGCGCTGGATAAGTGCAGTCTGATGAATTGTATGCGCACGCGTTGTGCCATCGCAAAGTTCGAAAAGGACTTCAAAATCCTCTGGGTTATACTTATCGCGATTTTTATACATAAAAGCAGCGTGGCGTTTTTCAGCATGACCTTTCATCACATTGCCATACTCCTCACGGCTTTTGCCTGATGTGTGATAACCATTAGGAATTGTATAAGTATGCTGGCAAATAAGACGCATAGGTTGCAATTTGGCAAGTAAAAGTGCCCTATCCAAAGCATAATTAGTGTATTTAGAATCATCGAGCGGTAGTAATGCCCTTTGGATTTGAAGAGGCGGATTACTCGGAATGCAAAGCACGGAGCAAGGCGTACTGCGAATAAGCTGGCGAGGGAGCATATCAGCACCACGTCCATTTTTTCTGCCAAGTGCAACTAAGTTGATGTCTCTTGACTGTACAAGTTTGTTAATCTCGGTGCGAGGCGTACCGAAGGCAAGCATAGCCTGAACTTTGATATTTTCTCGTGCAAAATCGGTCAGAAAAGGGCTTACCGTATCGTTTAGCTTACGAAGAATAACCACTTCTGCATCCGCAGCATCGGCAGGTTCTTCTAAGCGTACCAAAGTCTTTTTGATATTTTCTACGACATAGACAATATCAACCTCCTCGACCTCTGTTATGCTACTAATAAAAACAGTGTATTGTAGCAGATGTGTATCTATTTCGCTTAAATCTAAGCAAAGAAGCAAACGTTTAACAAGTTGCATAGTATTTTTTTTATGAATTTGCTTAACGGCAAGAAATAAAAGCCGCTGTAATGATTATCCTAATTGCTATGATTAGATTACCAATTCTCATACTACCAAGCCCATTTTTGCATAGCGTGGGCTATGCAAAAATGTATAGTAGTATGACCAAATCTAATAATTTTTTTAGGCATTTGAAAGTCTTTGTTTCATAAATTATGCAAATAGGTTACATTAGTGTTATTTCAACACAAGAATGCAAGAGTTTTTTAGGTGCAAAGATGGATTTGGAGTCATATCACTCTACATTTTTCCATAGCGGCTTAGCAATAACATTGCTTTGAGAAATTTCTACAATAATTTTATTTTGATAGAATCACAATCTCGACTCTTCGGTTTCGTTTGCGATTTTCTTCTGAGTCGTTGGGTGCGATTGGGCGTGTGGGTCCGAATGCACGCATTTCGATGCGTTTTTCGGCAATACCTTCCCTTATCAAAACATCTTTGACAGCTTGAATGCGCTCCGCAGCGAGTTTCATATTAAGGCTTTGCGTACCGACATTATCGGTATGCCCCTCAAGGCGTATGCGCATATTAGGATACTTTTTCATGGTGCGGCTCAGCTGCTCGAGTGCTTTAAAAGAACCTTCACCGAAGAGCTCGGGCTTGCCTTGTTTAAACTGAATGGCGTGCATCGTAATCGTATTGCCTACGGTAAGTTCAGTCTCATCTATGGAATCCTCAGTATCTATATGGCTTTGCTCCTCACGCAATGCTTCGTTTGTATTGTTTTGTTGCTTATCTTCTTTAGGTGGATTAATGACAATAGGCTGCTGCTTGACTTCTTTTTCGCGCCATAGACGCACTGTGCCGTCATAGCTTGCCGTAGCAATAATTTTATTATCAATGGGAGAGAAACGACAGACCCTAACAATTTTGCTATGCCCGTTGAGCTTGGCAATATTCTGCCCTGTTGCCAAGTCCCAGATACGGGCTTGATTGCCATAAGCACCTGTAGCCATTTGTTTGCCATCGGGGCTAAAAGTCGCTGCGCTATAATTTTTTTCGCTTGTAACTCTTATTTTTCGCAAATCTTTTTCTTTTTCATAATCCCAAATCATAATAATACCGTCATAAGACCAAGAAGTGATATGATTTTTACCAGGACCTAAGACAACATCATTGATATCAGCGGCATTATAAGTAAAGGTTTTGATAATTCTTTCGCTGCGCAAATCAATTGCTCTAACGTAATTTCCTACACTAACTATCAAGGCTTTGCCATCACGAGAAAGCGTGCCGCCCGTTACAGTTGCATAGTATGAACCATCGGGTTGGTTCATAGAGCAAATACTTTTAGCACGTTGATCTTTGCGGTCTATGCGTGCTTTCATAATTTGCCCACTATCCCCAGCAAAATACACAAATTTTTGGTCTGCCGAAAAGACTACAAAAGATACAGAATTAAAAATACTTCCATCTGCAAATACAAAAGGTTCGCTCACATAACTACCCACAAGGCTTCCATTAGCGACTTGCCAAATGCGCACAGTGCCATCGCCCGAGGCGGCAGCTACAAGGCTTCCATCGGGGCTAAAAGTTACTTCATGTACATTTTGGCGAAAGCCAGTGAGTTTGTGTTTAATTTCACCCGTCTCTACGTCCCAAATCACGACTTGATTATCCAAGCCTCCGCTACCTAAGTATTTTCCATCAGGGCTAAAGCGCACGGTCTGCACTCCACCTATATGCCCTTTCAAAATTTTATAATCTTCAAACTCTTGTGCTGATAAGCCCAAAATACCTATGAAAAATAAAACTACAACAGGTAGCAACTGCAAAGCTAATTTGTGTAAAAAAATCATAAAGAACTTATTTTTGTGTTTTGAATGCAATAACTTGATAGCGGAAAGCCCACTTCCAAGATAAACTAAAATCTTGAATATCGGCAAGCACAAGAAACTGCTCGAGCTCCTGCCGCCGAAAAGCACGTAATACCGATACAGGCGCATCGTGCTTTACCAAATAAGAACCCCGAAAAAGCCGAGTAAGCACCCAAATGCTATAATAAGCCAAAGGGTGGCGATGCAAATCATTGATAACAAATCCAATATCACTTTGCTTGATCAAAATTTTAAACAAGCGAACAAGCTCTTCGTCTTTAAAATGATGACAAAATAAACTGCAAATGGCTAAATCATAGGTAAAATTCTCAAATTCATGATCAAAAATGTTGCAAGTGATAAATTTAGCATTTTTAGTGCCCTTTGTATGCAAAGTAGCGTATTCAACCATAAAAGGATTAGCATCAACACCTATCCATTCAATGGCTATACCTTGCGCCTCTGCCCATAAGGAAGCCGCTGCAATCAAATCCCCACCGCCACTACCGACATCTAAAATACGCCATTTTTTCTTCCCAGGAAAACGCTTAAATACTTTTTTAAGTGCATCATAAAGCACTTCATTACCCCCTAAATATCGATTTACCAAGCGCAACTCACGTAAATTTTGTGCAAGGGCATCACCAGCAAGATTCAAATCGTCCATAAGCTCGGTGCGAGACGAACGCTGACTAAAATTTGGCATAAGCGTAATTGAATAATTATGATTTAATAACTAAAATGGCAGAGTGAGTGCACTAACACATTGCTCTGAGAAATGTTAGTGCTAAATTACTTACCCTCGATAAACTCTTGCAAGAAATCTTTTAATACAAAAATTTCATCATCAGCAATAGCAGGAAAATTCGCTATACGCAAACTTGTTTTTGCCCAATCACCATAACCATTACCCAATATAATACCCGCTTCTTTTGCCATATATTTGGTTTGAAATACAAAAGACTCATCGCCGCTTATCGCTATAACGGTATCAGAGCGCACCTCTGGGTTTTGCACGAGTAATTTTACTTTAATTTTGGCTAAAAAACCGTACCACTCCTGCGCTTGCACCCTGATGCGGGCATCGATTTGCTCGATACTTCCGCGCTGTTGCATAAGGCGCATAAGCAAATAAATATGCAGTACACTTGGCGTATAAGTTGTTTGAAAATCTTGCATTTTATCAACCAAAAATCGCAAACTGTTATATCGATGCGGCTTAGCCTCTGCGGCATCTATCGCTTTTTCGGACACGATAAGCAGTGCCATACCAGCGGGCATGCCCAAGCATTTTTGTACTGATGCAAACCAGATATCAGCTTTTCCCCAAGGGAGTGAAACGCCTCCAAGCGAGGAGGTAGCATCTATGGCAATAATATCCTCAGGATAGCGTTGGCGCAATTGGCTAAGGTAATTATCCGGGAGCTTTGTGCCATTAGAGGTTTCGTTGTGTGTCAGGCACAGCAGTGCATTACCCTGCGTATTGGGCAGAGCCTCAAGCGGTGGTCTCTCCTGTATATCAAATGCAAAAGGCTGGCAGTCAGAAGATAGCTCCGTATGGTAGCGATGCCACTTTTTACCAAAAGCACCGTTAAAAATATGTAAACTCTGGCGTGCTGGATAGGCTTGATTGATAATCTCCCAACATTCAGTAGCCGAAGTAGTATATAAAATGCAGTAGCCATTCGGTATCTGTAGCTTGTCTCTTAGGCTTTGCTGAAGCTGCTTTGAGATGGCTACAAAAGCATCACTGCGATGCTGAATACTTAAAATGCCTTCTTGGTACGCATCAGATAAGTAGGCTTCTACCTCATCATATACGCGTGAAGGACCAGGATAAAAATTGAGCATTTGAATTGAAAAATCTTAATGTAAAGCGTCTGTTTTGATAGGGCAATAACCCTATTTTATGATTTCTATTTTTTATTTTGCAAGCAATTTGCAAAAAAATAGACAAAAATATCTATGTTTGTGCTGTATTTATCACAAACTACACTACTTAGACAGGTTCTATTTAGGATAGCTGTAGAGCTAACAGTTCAGCATTAGAAATAACATTTCTCGCAGAAATGTTATTTCTAATTCGGAATTTTATCACAAACAAAATTTGGTAGTCTTAAAGATGTAATGCTCAAAGTCTTTCAAAACTAACAGTTCTCAAAGAACTGTTAGTTCTAAGCATTACTTGTTATACACTACCCAAAATTTATCCTTAGATGTTAATTTTAAAAATCTAAATGCTAAAAATTTATGCAAATAAGTATGATTGCGGCTCGCTCGCGCAATAATGTCATTGGAAAAGATAATGGTATGCCTTGGCATCTGCCTGCGGATTTGCGTTATTTTAAAAACAAAACTTCGGGTCATTACGTGATTGTAGGGCGCAAAACTTTTGAATCTTTTGGTAAGCATCTCAAAAATCGCTCTTGCTTAGTGCTCACCCAAAAAGATTTTTATCCATTACAATCAGAGGATAGTCAAGTCATAGATTCGCTTGATGAAGCCTTAGATATTGCTGCAATAAACGAAGAAACAGAAGTTTTTATTATCGGAGGAGCACAAATTTATGAAATGGGACTCGATTATGCCGATACGCTTTATATCACTGAAATCGATGCCGAGTTTGAAGGCGATACTTTTTTTCCTGACTTCGACCGTGCTAAATGGCAATTAGTAAAAGAAGAAAAGCACAAAGCCGATGACAAAAATCCCTTTGACTATAGCTTTTGTGTGTATAAATTGATTGATTGATTGATTTTTGCACTATAAAATTCTTGCGATGCTATCCCTTGCAAACAACTATCCGCACAAGGCGTTTGTCTATTGATATTTATTATGCAAAGACCTATATTTTATGCTAAGTACAGACCAAGACGAATTTTTTGAGCAGATACTTTTTCGCGCATTAGGCACTTCTGTTTCGCTCAAACGCTTTGAGTTTTTGAGCGGCGGTTGCATCAATATGGCAGTGCGTCTGGATACAGAAGAGGGTAGTTTTTTTCTTAAATGGAATGAAAGCAAAGCACCCATTTTCTTTGAAAAAGAGGCGCAGGGCTTAGAGCAGTTAGCCGCTACGGGTACATTTCGTGTGCCTCGTGTGGGAGGCTTTGGCGAAATAGCGGGTAAAAGCTATTTGCTGTTAGAGTATTTTAATGAACGCTACAAAAGTGCGCAGTTTTTTGAAAACCTCGGACGACAGCTCGCCGCCCTGCATCGCCATACATCTAAAAATTTTGGACTCACAGAAGACAACTACATCGGTGCACTCGAGCAGCAAAATAACCCCAGCACCAACTGGCACGAGTTTTTTATAGAAAAAAGACTCCGCCCACAAGCGGGTTTGGCTTACTACAACGGACTCATAAGCCTCGAGTTGCTCAAACGTTTTGACCTGCTTTACGATAAAATCCCACAACTACTACCTACAGAAGCACCCTCGCTTTTACACGGCGACTTATGGAGTGGTAACGTCATGGCAACAAGCATTGATATTCCCTGCCTCATAGACCCCGCCATTTATTACGGCAACCGAGAGGTAGAAATTGCTTTTACCCAACTTTTTGGTGGCTTTGGTGCAAATTTTTATCAAAGTTACGAACTGCATTTTCCTATGGAAAAAGGATTCGAAAAACGCAAAGATATTTATAACCTCTATCCGCTCCTTGTGCATACTAATCTTTTTGGAAAAAGCTATTTACAAGGCGTTACAAAGGTTTTAGACTATTTTGTAGGATAGCCTCAACGCTGTTTATTTGCGCCTGCGCTTCGGTACTGCTTGTCCGTATTTGGGCTCTTTAGGAGCAAAAAGTGTGGTAAAAAATCCCCCTCTTTTGCCTTTATATTTTGCGCCTTCGTGGTAGTGCGTCATGCGCACGTGGCAGGCATCGTATTTACATTTTTTGGGTTTCTTTTCTTTTTTATTATTTTGATTTGCGCCGTCGGCTTGGTCGCGGCTACTGCTACACGCACTTTGGGCAAAAGCCAAGAAAAAGAGAATGAAAGTAATATAAAAAAAACGTTTGATTGCTATAAAATTCATGATTACCTAAAAATTTTGAGATAAATTGCTGGAGCTATTCATCCTTGTTTAGCCCAACTCCACCAAATACTAAACTAAGACTCTCCTAATTGACAAAAAAAAAGCCTAAATCGTTCATAAAAAGGGAAAGAAATTATGCCTGCGCCTCTCGTTTGTACTGCGTGTATAGGTTAAGCCCTACGCCCACAACAACAAGCAAAATTCCAAAACCAGCTCCTAAGCCAATCACTTCATCAAAGAGCAACCAGCCAAAGATTAGGGCATACACAATGCCAGTATAGCTCAAACCCGCTACTTGTGCTGCTGCTTCACGCTGATAGGCTTTTGTCATATAAAATTGTGCTATTTGAGTGAGTAAGCCAATTGCAAGTAGGTAGAGCCAATCGAGACCCTGTGGCATGACAAAATCAAAAAATAAGCAGTACAACCCCGTAACAGGCAATGCAACCAGTGGAAAATAAAGAATAATCACCAGCGGGTGTTCGCTCATTTTGAGTTTGCGAATGCAGTTATAAGCACTTCCTGCAAAAAAAGCCGCTGATATTGCCATGACAAAATCGAGGATTGAAATCCGATAATCAAAGCCTTTTATCATAAAAATTCCGACAAACGAAATTCCAAAAAAGAACCATTGGCGGTGGCGCAATTTTTCTCCTAAAAATACAGAGGCAATTAAAGCCGTAAATATTGGGGCTGTATAATGCAGCGTAATAGCAGAAGCTAAGGGCATGCGCTGTAGCGTACTGAAAAACATGACCAGTGCAATCGTACCGAAAAAACCACGCAAAAACAATACCTTGCGATTTTTACCTAAAAGCGACACACGCTGCTGACGCAACAAGACTACAGAAACAATAAGAGATACAAGAGAGCGAAAAAACACGATTTCAATGGCTGAAATATGTGCCAAATGTTTTACAATCACGTTCATCAGTGAAAAGCAAAAAATGGCTACAAGCATATAGCGCAAACCAACAGGAATTTTTAAGAACATCGTAAGTTATATGGATTTTAACATGGCTTAAACAAGTTAAGCCTAACAAGATTAAACGGCTTTTAGTTTGTCAAAGGCTGCTATACTACAAAACCTCGATTCAGACCATAGCACTAATTACGGTTATTGTATAAAAAATAGCCAAAACAGAAACTTTGTCAGGCATATTTGTATTTTATACCTAAATAAATTTTAATTTTTCAACGAAAATGTTTAATTTTAAGCTCGAAATCTAAGTATAGCTACTCCGCAAAAAATAACCTACAAAGAATCTACAGAATTTACTCAATAAACAAATTATATCTGAAAAATGAAAAGGAAAAAAGTGGATATGCCTGACTGCAAAACTTGCATAACAAGAAAAGATTCCATATTCTGCAACTTATCAAGCCATGAGATAAAGCGCATCTCTGAAGTCAAAGGCTGTAATTTATACGAGCGCGGGCAAATGCTTTTTTACGAAGAAGCTAATGTAACGGGCATTCATTGCATACACTCTGGCAAAATTAAAATTGGCAAAACGGGGCTAGACGGTAAAGAGCAGATTGTTAAAATTGTAAACAAAGGCGACGTTTTGGGTTATAACTCACTGCTTTGTGGGCAACCCTATAATGTATCAGCAGAAGCACTCGAGACTACTGTGGCCTGTTTTATCCCTAAGGATATGTTTTTTTCAATCATTGAAACAAACACCGAGTTCCCACGTAAACTCATGGAAATGATGTCAGCAGATATGCAAGAGATGCAACGCAAACTTACAAACTGGTTGCAAAAATCCGTACTTGAGCGGCTCGCCGAAACGCTACTGCTACTGCACCGCAAATACCCTTCGGAGCGAAGCGAAACACTCATTGATGTAAGGCTTACACGTGAGGATATAGCCAATATCATTGGTACTGCGCCTGAGAGTGTAATTCGATATTTGTCAGACCTCAAAAATGATGGAACGCTGAACCTCAGAGGTAAAGAAATTCATATTCTCAAACCCGATAGACTTATCCGTATTGCCAACTTAGAAGCACTTGTATAATGCAGAACATTGATAACCAAGATATTATAAAATTAAAATTTGAGCTACTTTATATCATAGGCATGCCTGCGGCGGGCAAAAGTACGCTTGCGCGCCAACTTAGCCAAAAGCTACAAATGCCTGCTTATGACCTCGACGTAATTATTACTGAACAAGAAGGCATCAGTATTAGCGAAATCTTTGCCCAAAAAGGAGAAAACTATTTTAGAGAAATAGAAAGCCAAGCATTAAGAACAACAGCCCTATTACCCACACCTACTATTGTGGCACTCGGCGGCGGAACGCCCTGCTTTTACGATAATATGAAATGGATAAAGCAACAAGGTACGAGCTTATTCTTAGATTTGCCGTTCAACAAAATAGCCTATAGGCTACAAAAAGATGTCATTAACCGTCCTATTTTGTCAGACCTTGCCGATAGCGAATGGCGAGAAAAACTTATGAATATTTATAACGAACGCTTGCCCTTTTATGAGCAAGCCGATTATCGCCTTGAGCCCCTATTACAAGAAGCCTAATGCGAGTTCTAAGCCCATTTTTCCATAGCGTGTTTTTTTGCAAACCCCCAAGGCTATGGAAAAATAAATGTATCGTCGTATGAAATCATATAAAACGCTATTCAAGTCGCTTGGCAAGCAGTAGCGTTTTCTTTTCCCGCTCAAGCCCCATAGCGATAAGATAAAGCTCTCCGCCACTTTGTAGCCCGAGTTTCTGCCCGAGTTTTTCTGCCGAAAGCGGATAATTACGGCTAATAATCATGGCTTTTCCTTCCTTAAAATGTCTTTTGATATGCTTTTTTTGAGCTTGCACTTCTGCCTCTACGCGCCATACCCGTCCGGGAAAATTTTCACAATATTCCATTGAGGTATAAAGATGTGTATGTCTGGCAATTTTAAAAATGCCAAAACTTTGAGCTATACTGCGAAAAGCTCCTCCCTTCAATATGGCAGCGTTGGGCTGGTAGAGGTAGTCCAAAGGATTACTGTATTGCACTTGCGCTTGGGCTTCTGTGTCAAAATCAAAATCAAAATTTTGTATTTTTCCATCGCTATCTATATGCTGACAAGTGATGCGTGGCATAGGCAAATCTACTGCCCGCTCCATATCCAAAAAGAAGAGCAACTCTTTACACTCGTTTTGCAAAGCCAAAATATGCACGGCCTCGGTTTGGGGGAGTTGTTGCAAGGCAGCTTTGATATCGAGCATAGGGGCGAGCTTGAGCAGCATCTGCTTCGCGGGGAGTTTGCTCTGCAACAAAACCTCGAGATTGGGCTGGCAATCCTCGAGTCTAAAAACTTTTTGTTTGTCTTTGCGGCGTGCTGGGTCGATATAAATCCAGTCAGCTTTGCCTTCATACTGCATGAGAAAATCTTCCGCACTTTGATGGCAGACTTTAATATTTTTAGCCCCTAAAATTGCAAAATTATGCGCTGCGGCTTGTGCATGTCTGTTGCTTTTTTCTACATAAAATACCTTTGCGAAGTTATGACTTAAAAAGAAAGTATCTACACCGAGCCCGCCCGTAAGGTCTATAAGTACTTCCCCTTTTAAGTATTGTGCTTTGTGCTTTGCCGTAATTTTTGAAGAAGCTTGCTCTGCGGCTAAGGGCGAGGGGAAAATAAGTTGCTTGTGGGCTTGCCAGTCATCAACTTTACTTTTGATTCGCTGTAGTGCTTCTATTTGTAGGGCTATTTCCTCAATAGGCAGATGAGTATCTTTGGCATATCGGAGTCTGAAATCAAAAGGGTTACTATTTTTTTCTTTCTCGAGCAGGTTTTGTGCTTCTTCGGAAAGCAAATCTTCAATAGGTATAGAATATGACATGGGGCTTTAGGAGTTATGAATAATGCGTTTTACAACCTTTTTATAAGTTTTGTTTACGACAATAATTTGCGCCAAGCTACGACTTTTTCGGGTATTTTAAAATGCCCACAATCAAATTCTGTAAATTCAGCCTCAGGAATAGCTGCGGCAAAAGCCCTTAGATATACTGGCGGTACGAGCTTATCGTACTTTCCAGCAAAAAGGCGCACTGGGATTTTTTGTTTTCTAATCTGCTGAATAATTTGTGCCGTACTGACGGATAGTATGCGGTAAGTAAGCCAAGTATGATGTACTCGCATGCGCCGTTGCTTATCGGCAATTTCTTTTTCAGCTAATTTAATAACACTTTTATTAAAAATTTTGAGTCGCCCTACGCCTTTAATCAAATAATGCAAAGGGCGTGGGTGCGCTACGGTATAAGCAAAAATTTTTCGTGCTGTGCTGTATCTTGTAGCGGTTTGATACCAAAAATTGGATTTAATTCCATCAACGCCAAGTAGCCAAAGTCCGTCTATTTGTTCATAGAACATACCGTAAGTGCTTAATGCAATGCGTCCGCCGAGCGAAAAAGCAGCTATTTCGAAGCGTTTGATATGTAGCTCTTCCAAAAAATAATAAAAAATTTCCTGCCACTCCTCTGGGTATAAAGTATAATCCTTCGGTTGCCACTGACTATTGCCATGAAAAAACAAATCAATGCTATAAATAGTATAATCTGAAAAGGCAGTTTGCCAATTTGCATAAAGCGAGGCATCTTGCCCAAAACCGTGAAAAGCAATCAGATTTTTACTCCCTTTTCCATAAATTTGGAAACTTATTCTTTGATTTGAAGCATACATAAAATAATATTTGCGTTTATTAAAGATTATTGCGTTTTAGACTTAGAAATAACATTTCCGAGCGACATATTGTCTATAGCTTGCATTTATTTACAACCCCTTTATATCTTATGCCCAATAATTATACAAAAATACTTGTTTTGAGTTTTTTTATTTGCGTTATGTTTTTTGAATCGCGGGCTCAGGTCTTCGAGTTTGAAGCTTCCTCACGGCATTCTTATCGCATGCCCTTCAAGAAAATTAGTCATTTGATTATTTTGCCGGTATGGATAAATAACTCTGATAGTTTGTTTTTTATTTTAGATACGGGTTCTTCTAATACGATTATTTCAGAGCTTTCTGCTAAGGATTCCATAGACTTAAACTACAGCCGTGAGGTCAATTTAGGCGGTCTTGGCGAGGGTGAAAATCTCAAAGCGTGGGTAACTTATCAGAATCAGATGCGTATTGGGCGTTTTATTCAATCTGCTTCACAAACTGTACTTGTACTTCAAAATGATATATTTTTTCTGACGGAGAAGCTCGGTTTTCCTATCAATGGCATTTTGGGTGCGGCTATATTTCAGGATTTTAAAATTTTGATAGACTACAAACGGAGTGAGATTATTTTTTATGCCAAAAATAAAAAACGAAACACACGCCCTCCTGATCCTAAATATTGGCATTATATTCCGATAGAAATTGAAAATGATAAATTTTATTTTTGGGCATGCTTATCACTTGCGCCAGATATTTTTGTACCAGTGCGCTTGCTCATAGATACAGGTGGTGGACATAATCTATGGATAGATGCAAATTCTGATGCGCGCATCAGCATACCTACTCCTTATTTAGAGACAAACTTAGGACGTGGATTTAATGGCGATATAAAAGGTAAGATAACACGTGGTCTTCATTTGCATTTATATGATGAGCTTGAGTTGAAGGATTTTCTGATTGCTTTTCCAGATTCGAGTTCGCTTCAGCACGTACGTGAGGTCGAGAGTAGAAATGGCAGTATAGGTGCGGAGTTTTTGCGTCGCTTTCAAGTTATGATAGATGCTCAAGCTGGCTATATGTATTTGCGTCCGAATAATGAAATCCATGCGCCTTTTGAGTTTGATATGAGTGGGATGGAGGTTATTGCCCCTTTGGGTAAAATTC
>JAFIER010000043.1 GCA_020832465.1 Bernardetiaceae bacterium | reverse complement strand
AAAGTGTCTTGTTTGAAACAATACTTCAAAAAAAATCGCTATCGAATGGATTATGCTCAATACTTGGCGAAAGGTTGGTGTATTGGTAGTGGTGCTATTGAGTCAGCCCATCGCACCTTGATTCAAGAACGAATGAAACTCTCAGGGCAACGATGGGGCACAAACGCACAACCACTTATTAAGCTTAGAGTAGCTTATGCAAGCGATAAAGAACATATTGTAAATCAGCTATTTAGAAGCGCCGCGTAAATTTGAATTGCACCCGAACTTGCGAATGAACTCTATGACGGAACCAATACCTACCACGCGATTAGTATAGGTGGATATCATATGGTGCAAGAAAGAATTAGTAAAATAAAAACTCATCTTGACAACCTTAAAAATGGCACTTTGCTGAATAAATATCCTGGTTTTTTAGGACAAGGCAATTTAAACGACATTAATAATGTATCGAATCAAGATATAACTTGGACTTATGTTCGCAAATATTGGCATCTTGGAGAAAGGGAGTTTATTGAAAAATTAGGTACTGGCAGTTCTACACAGTTTATTTTTAATTTAGATAAAATAAAACAATATCTTAAAGATAACAACGCTCTACCAAGTAAAACTACTGATGCTGATTCTATTCTATAGACCCAAAAACACTAACAAAAGATTGATTATGCAAAACTATTTTTATATTACTATTGCACTACTATTTCTACTTTTGACTCAGAAACAGAAAAACAATGTCTATCAGGCAGTTATTCCCCAGAATGTTACTGTATCTGATGCTCCCAACTTGGTATTTGTGGAAGGTGGGCGTTTTCACATGGGCAATACTCCCTACAAAGAGCCTCTTTACCCCTATCGTGAGGTAGAAATTTCGAGCTTTTATATTGGTAAATACGAAGTTACAATGAAAGAATTTAAAGAGTTTGTAGATGCGACAGGCTATCGTTCTTCTATAAATTTGCGACCACGTTATGTACAAGCAACTGGAGCGGGAGGACGTAATTTAAGCAGTTGGGAATATGACGAAGCAGGGAATAAACGACCTTTGGAAGAGTATAGTAAATATCCTGTAATATTAGTTAGTTGGCATGATGCCATTGCATATTGTAATTGGTTGAGTGAAAAAACGGGACATAAATATCGCTTGCCAACAGAAGCGGAGTGGGAGTATGCTGCTCGGTCAGGCAAATATCAAGACAATTATTTTTTTTCAGGTGGCAATAATTCAGACTCAGTAGGCTGTTGCCAATCTGGAATACTTTATGGCTATCTTTGTCCAATAGGAAGCAAAAGTCCCAACGCTTTAGGCATTTACGATATGCATGGAAATGTGTCAGAATGGTGTTATGACTGGCTTAACACTACAGCTGAAAATAGACATGGGGCTTGGAAGTACCCCGAGGGCAGTTTTTTCAAAGACCCCGTGTTTGAAAACGACAGCACTAAACAAAAGATACGTAGAGGAGCATCTTTTTCATCAGGTAATTTGATAAATATTTATGCTAGAACGGCACTTTATCCTGATGCTTGTACTGTATCTATTGGGTTTAGGGTTGTTAGAGAACTTTAAAAGCAATATCGAGCAGACGGCTCGCTTCTCCTCTTTGTCAGAATCAAGATTTTCAAGATTTTGGGATTTACTTGATTGCTTTAATCCTGAAAATCTTTGAATCCTGCGAATCCTAATTCAGACAATAAGAAATTATTTACAACGCTTTCAAGCGATTTTCAAGCCATTTCCCCCCGCCTCTTTGACGGTCGCAGACCTCAAAGACGGCTGAAGAGAATCCTGAAAATCTTTGAATCTTGAAAATCCTGATTCAGACAGCGAAATAGTTGCCATTACGAAAAAAACGTATTATCTTCGTGATGCTGTAAAAAATGTATCATAAAATTTTGCACTATGGCAAAAGAAAAACCTAAAAGCGAACAAAATGCCTACGATAAAATCCTGAAAGAAAATATCGTAGCTTACGTGCTAAAACTCTCAAAACGTCAGCTTGGTTTTGAAATCAAAGAGCATCGCTTTATCAAAGACAAGCTGCAAACTACGCTCGAGCGAGAGTCTGATTTTTTATTGCAAATCACCACAACTGACGACAAACAGTTTATCCTACAATTAGAATTTCAGGCACAAGACGAAGATAAAATGATATTTCGTATGCAAGAGTATCATGCTATTTTACAAAAGAAATATCAAATGCCTATTTACCAAGTGGTATATTATCTCGGCGAAAAACCGAGCAAAATGCGCTCAACTCTCGAGCCTTCGGAGATTTTTGAAGGATTTGCACTCAAATCTTTTCGGGATTATTCTTACGAAGAGTTTTTGGAGTCGGAATACGCTGAAGAAGTGATTATGGCTGTGCTGACAGATTTTGGAGAAGAGACTCGTGAGGCAGTGGTTCGCAAAATTTTGATGCGTTTGTCGCAACTAAAAAGCGATAAAACAGCGTTAAATAAATATGTCAGACAGCTCTTAATTTTAGCTCGTCTGCGAAATCAATTACCAAACATCATTCAAAACGAATTAGGAAATATGGGAACTATTGGATATGACATCGAACAAGATGAAGTTTATTTGCAGGGATTGGAAAAGGGTAAAGCCGCTGGTTTGGAAGAGGGTAAAGCTGCCGGTTTGGAAGAGGGAATGGAAAAGGGTAAAGCCGCTGGAATAGAAGAGGGAATGGAAAAAGCCCAGATTGATTTTGCTATTTCTTGCTTGTTAAAAGGACTCTCTCTTGAAATGACCGCCGAACTCACAGGCTTGAGCGAAGAGCAGGTGCAAGAGATAAAAGACGGTTTGGATAAAGAAGAGGAGTAGGTTGATTTTTTGTTTTGGTAAATGCGTTCTTCTGTTCTTAGCTAGCCGCAAGAACAGAAGAACTCTCGAACCATTTAGGCAATGTATTGGTTACGCTCACAGACAATATCCAATACGAGGCTCGCTTAGTCTCCGCTACGGATTACTACCCCTTTGGTATGGCAATCCATTCGCGCAGCTGGCAGAGTGAGGGGTATAGGTTTGGGTTTAATACCCAAGAAAAAACGCCCGAAATTGCGCCTGATACTTATACCGCTGAGTTTTGGCAGTATGATAGTAGGATTGCGAGGCGGTGGAATACCGACCCACGCACCAATCCTTCAATTTCTACCTATGCCGCTTTTGCGAATAATCCTATGATTTTTACGGATCATTTGGGGGATACGCTAAGGCTTCTTGGTCCTATTTCAGAGGTGGTACTTGAATATCTGAGACAAGGACTTGGCATAGACAATCAAGAA
>JAFIER010000031.1 GCA_020832465.1 Bernardetiaceae bacterium | reverse complement strand
AGATTAAACAAGTCAGTACCCAAGACAGCCATATCTCCTATCTTAGTTTGTCGGGTAATCAATCTGCTTAGTTCCATTTGAATCATTGCCTTTGGTACAGTAGCACCAATTTTCCCTTCTTTGTCCATTAGGTTTTCAAATGTCCATGTAAGGGTGTTGATGAACTTTCTTGAAAGATTATCTTCCAATAGACTTTTAATTAATGCTTTGGCAATATCGGTTGTCTGTATCTCTGTTTGGTATCTCCACTTCCAAAGCGTTTTGTGTATCTCGCCCGAATGTTTAAGTACAGCTATACTAAAGGCATTTTTGGGTTTAAAATCAGGGTATTGATTTTTGAATGTGTCTTTCTCGTAATCTAAAATACCATCTATCTTTTTGGCTTCTTTTTCCATTGCCCTTGCCCAAGTCAGCACTTCCGAAAGGGGCGTTTTGTAGTGGGCTATGGCTACGCCTGCGGAAAAGGTGAGTTTCAAATCGGTATAACCCAATTTATCAAGCTCGGCATTTACTTCTGTATCAAACATTTCTCTTAATGCCTGCATCGCCTCAAACAGGTGATTGAGGTTCAAAAAGCCTAAGAAATCATCGCCTCCTGCATAGACGGTTCTGCCGTATTGGTTATTATTTATGTATACCTCCGCTTTTTGTGCAAATGCTCCCAAGAGTTCAGAGATTTTTTGGTGTTGCTCTTTTGTTGTCGCTTTGCCTAACTTGCCGCCCATACCATCGGCATCAAAGGCAAGGATAGCGTAGTATTTTGATTTGTCTAATTGCAAACCTGTATCTTTGGCAAGCTGGTTGAGTTCTTTTAGCTTGCCTTTAGCGCAGGCAAGCCCTCCATTTTTGATATTCTGTTTTTTGAAATATTCCTCATTTAAGTTCTCATCATAAAATAACTGCCCATTTTTGACCTCCTGCCAAGTAGGTTTGCCAAAGCAAAGTGCAAATGCTTGTAAAAGGCTAGCGCCTTCGGAAATGCTTTCCAGTTCGTTTAATGTATGAAGTAAAGCAATGTTGGCAGTTGAGGGGAAGTCAGCAATCTCATACACTCTCTTCAAAAAAGAAACTGCACAAAGTCCTTCGCCTGCTTGTAGTTGTGCTTGTGAGATTTCTCTGTAATCGGTAAAGCCAAGCACTTTTGCATTTCCGTGAAATAATTTTTTATCTAAAATGTCCTTATCAGGTCGTGATTTTTCTTTTTCCCCTTTTCTATAAAACTTCACATTATATTCTCCGTTAATGCTACATTTACGCCCTTTTTCGGCAAACTGATTGAAATAGCGCACATTTTTGACCGCTCCTAAGAGTTGTTCTAACTCTTTGTATTTCTCGGGGTAGCCAATTACATTATTTTGTGCATCTACTTCTACCCTCAAGGCTGCCCAATAGATTTTTAGAAAGTCTTTGAGTTGCTTATCACTATCAGGACAAAAGGCAATTACTTGTTTTGCCACTTCGTTCACAAAATGGTTTTCAACGGCTGCTTTTAGGTCATCGCCTATTGATTGAATCTCATTTTCTGCACAAGTAATAATGGCTACAAACCGGTTGGGTTTTGAAGCTATAGTTCTTGCAGGAAAAATCAAGTCATTATCATTGTCAGAGATATAGCGAATTACTTTTTTATCGTCTATCAGGATATCAATAGCCTTACTTATCAAATCCGACAAAATACGGCTACCTGCATACAAGTCTTGCGTCTTTCTTGCTTGCGCTATAAAAGACTGCACGGGTCCGATGGTGAATAGGAATAGGTGGGTCATAGGGTTATTGGTGTTAATGTTGGAAATTTAGTTGTGAAGAAACTTGTTAGCAATCTTGTGCTTGCTGCCGCACTATTGATACTGCTCCCATACTTATCAGTAATTTGATAGTTATTTGGCACTAACTCACCACTTAGCCAAATAATTACAGGAAAGATATGACTTTCATTGACTTTGATTAGTTTAAAAATCAAAGGCGAAGAACGGCGTTCCAATTTATCCACCAAAACATCTCTCCTATTCTTTTTTATAATTTTTCCGCCTTGCATAGTTATACGCATATTTCTATGTAAAATCGGGAAGCCGAAATTTGGTGTTTCTTTATGCAGTCTTTTACTAGCCCCTCTAAATTCAAAAAACGGCTTCCCTATTACTTCTAATGATTGTATCCAATCAGGCTTTTGATTTTTTAGTTCGCTATCGAAAAGATAAATTTTTGCGTTGTTCAAATGTGAATAATTATTTTTTGAGTGTGTTTCAACACTAAAATTTGATATTAGGCGCTGTCGCAAAGCGTCAATAGAACTAATTTCAGCATTACAAAAAACATCTTTCAAGTCTTGTTCTTTGTCTTTAAGCCTTTCACTACAAACTAAATCTTTTATCCAAAAAGAACCTCCTCCTCTTCGGCTTCTTGTTCCCAAACCCCCAAAGAAAACCAAGCCTTTCAAAGCATTTATGATATGTTCGTAATGGTCTGTTTTGTTAAAAATGATTTTGAATGAAAACTCAGTTTCTGGTTCTATATATTCTTTTGTGTTCAACATGAAAGTAGAGTACAGTAAATATGCAATACCCTTGGTGTTGTCTGTTGGTACAGGATAACTCTCCCCATTACGTTTTGTAGCGTAACTATGCTCAATAATATCCCATAAGTTTGTACCTATTTCGTTGGGTTGCTTTGATACTTGAACACTAAAACTACTTCTCACAGCTTGTCCATCGCCTGCCCCCCCAAAAATCATAGCCTCTTGCTTTTTCAATTCTTCAAGGCTCAAATGCCCATTCATCGCCCTCCACCAAAACCTCAATGCACCTTTAATAGAAGGTGGACGAAGTTCTGGAGTGCTACCGTCTGCGCCGGCGAGAAACATGGGCGTAATGGTCTCGCAAGTAAATGTAATTGTCTTCATAAAAACTTTCAAAAATCTGATGATATAAATACTGCACCAAATATATATAAAAAACACTCAAATACCAACAAAAAAAACAACAATTTAATACTGTTTTTTATTCTTAGACTGCAAAGATATAATGCACAATGTTAAATTGTGAAAAGATTATTGTCTTATTTTGTTTTAAAGTGTTTTAAGCTGTGTCAGTGCTCAGATATAAGATTAGATAAAAATACTTAAAAAAAAAGATTCGTATGATTTGAAATAACTACTTTGCAAAAGGCTTTCAAAAAAAAAATAGTGCGCAGTGCCCCCCCAAATTAAATTCTTAGAAAATTTATTTGTAAAATTTTTACAAACTTATTTTTTTTAGTACCTTTCATAAAGTTTTACATGTTTGGAGACTTTTTTTACCATGACTATCCAAATTAAGCACCAGTGCTTTTTTATTATTTCATCAGGTGTCTGTCATACTGCTATGCAAAAATGGGTTTAGAAATAACATTTCTCAAAGAAATGTTATTTCTGG
>JAFIER010000006.1 GCA_020832465.1 Bernardetiaceae bacterium | reverse complement strand
TTAATATTTCACGGACTGTCTTCAAGCGATGTATATCAGGTTGTGAAATAAGTGAATTAATTATAATATCCATAGCAAACACATCAAGTAAGTTACATTCTTCTATAAGGTATTTTGCTACTTTGAGAGATTTATGTGTATTTTTTTTTATGCATTTATTTATTATGGTATTAACATCATAATTGAAAACATCTTTAAAAAATAGTAAAGACTTACCATTAGTCGCACGCTCAAGGGTATATTCAAATATTGAGTTTATATATCTTTTACTATTTAAACTCAAATCATCATTACTAATGGGTGTTAATAATAAATACTCTAATATAATAGAGTAGCAAAAATTATTATTTACTTTGGTACTTAAATTCCAAAAATAAATTAGTTCCTCATTTGTTAATTTATTTAATAACTTTTTGACTGTCAAGTATTCTTTCTTTTTGGGTATTCTGACACTTGATAAGATATTAATTACATTTTCATAGGATTGAAGATGAAGTAACGAAAGTAAACCTTGTGAACTAAAATCGCTTTGGAATAAACTACTAATGTTATTTGCTTTCTCAATTAAAACACTCTCAATATTTTCCTCCTCCTCCACCGAACTCGTCTTACACTCCGCCGCCAACAAAATATCCTTGTCTGCAAAATCAATGATAAAATCTTCCCTTTCGTCTTGTGTATCAAACAAGCCTGAATACAAACGTATCACTTCTGCCCAAGCGGGGTCGTTTTGGTGTTTTTGTAGTAGGTCTTTATCCATTTTCTCTTTGGTTTCGGTTTTTGGCGTGTGCTATGGCTCTGTGTAGTTTTTCTTTGAGCAATTCCATTGGGGGCAAGATAGTGAGGTATTCGGCTACTCGGATATTGCTTTTTTCCAAGTCCAATAGCTCGATGTGTTCTTCGTTTTTGCCACTACAAAGGATTAGACCAATGGGCAAGTTTTCGCCTTCTACCTTTTCGTACTTTTCCAAATAGCGCAAATAGAGTTCCATTTGCCCCTTATAAGCTGCCTCAAAATCACCCAATTTCAAATCAATCACTACCAAACATTTTAGCCTGCGGTGGTAAAAAAGCAGGTCTATGTAGTAGTCGGTGTGGTCTATGGTGATGCGTTTTTGGCGTGCCAAGAAAGCAAAGTCGTTGCCCAATTCTATCAAGAAACTTTGTAATTCGGCAAGAATGGCACTTTCTAAGTCTTTTTCAGAATAGGTATCTTTCAAGCCCAAAAAATCCAGAAAATAGGGGTCTTTGAAAATCAGGTCAGGGCTGATTTTTTGTTCATTTTTGAGGGCTTGCAACTCCTGTTTTATCAGTTCTTCAGGCTTTTTTGAGAGGGCAGTGCGTTCGTACAGCATTGATTTGATGCGTTCTTGCAAAGTGCGTGTACTCCAACGTTCTAATTTGCACATTTCCAAATAGAACGCTCTTTTGAGAGGGTCGTCTATGTAAATAATCGTTCTCAAATGTGTCCAAGATAATTTTCCACTCAATGCGTGGAAAATCTGTTCGTCTTCAAATACCTCAAACATTTTAAGTGCATTGAATAGATTAGTTTTTTTGTAACCTTTTCCACACTTTTCTGTGAGTACTTTACTTAGGTTTTCGATAAAATTTTTACCATATTCAGGCTTTTGACTCTGCAAAAGTACTATTTTTATCTCTCTACCTATGTGCCAATATAGGCTGCTCATAATAGCATTTACGCTCAAAGCCGCCTGCTTGGTGCTTTCTTCTATCAATGCCATTATTTTTGAGATGGCTTGCTTTTCTATTTTATCCATTTTTCTGTGATTTTTTGAATTGCATCAAAAACTCCGCTGCATAATATTCCTGATACAATTCGTGGGTAAAACTGTATTGGTTTTCATCATTGACCAAAATATTCAAATCCAATGCTTTGCGTAGAAAATCTAAAAGATTGATGGGCAATCCTAATTGCTTTTTGCGTTCTTCCAAAATAGGTAAAATGTATTCTTCTCTGTCCAAACCTGAATTTGAGCCTGTCAAATCTCGTGTTTGGTAGCCCAAATAACAAAGCAATAAATGAAAAGTATCTTTGTCAAAATCAATGATTTGCTTTTGCTCTCTATCGTACAAACTGAACATAAAAGCCCTGATAATTTTGCCCTTTTCGCTGGGGATTTTGCCTTCTTTTCCCACTACGGCGATGAGCATCAAGAGCATTAAAGGAGTTTGCACTATTTTTCGCAATCTGTCATTAGTATCAATTTCTTTCTGAATGTAGGTCTTTACCTTTTTGCCGTTCTTCTCCAGAAACTCGGCAATTTGCTTGTTTTCCATTTTTTGCAGGACAAAAACAGGAACGCTCCGATTTTGCAACACATCATCAAACTCACGATTATAGCCTTGAGGTCTGCTCGTAATCAGGTAAAAATTATTCGGGTAATCTGAAATCAAGTTTTTGATTTGGGTAAAAATTTTTGCCTTGATATTTTTCTCAATTTCATTCAAACCATCTAAGCAAATAGAAAACCTACCTTTTTTGAGCATATCTATCGTAAAATCTTGGTCTTTGCCTATACGGTCAATGATTTTTTGCAGAAGGTTGTCTTTGTCTGTAAGGTTTTTCAGTTCAAAATAGATAGGAATAGGCATGTTCTTGTTTTGCAAGGCACTTTGAGCATCTTTGAAATGTAGATACTGCAAAGTGGTACTTTTTCCCATACCTACCTCGCCCAAAATCACCATTTGCTTTTCGGTAATTTTTTTACGTAATTCGTCTATTTTGCCTTCTCTTGCTACTTTTATATTTTCAAAGTCTTCGTCATCTTCATCATCGGTTTCTTCTTCATCTTCAAAGATTTCTTTGGCATAGAGTTCTACTTCTGCAAATTCTTCTCTTCCTTCAATATGCACAAAGCGACTTTGCCAAGTTTTGAAAAGTTTCTTTTGCTTTTGCAAATAACCCGTTAAGTCGTTAGGTTCAACCGCTAATTTTAAAGCCTTAAAATGCGTATGTGTAGCAAAAAGATACATTACCAAAACACTACGAAGTTCGTCATAAAGTTTAGCGTTGTTCCAATCGGTACAGTTATGACTTTCCAAGTTACGTAGCTGATAGGCTTTTATCAAATGTTCGGCAAAATGTGTTTTGGGGTTAGTGTCTGACCAAGCAACGTTTAATTTTATATTATTGGGGTTCAAGTCCAACTTCGGAATAATACTACCTAACCCGTCTTTGCTGTTGGCTACTCGTTGATAGGTTTGATTGTTGGTAATATATAAAACCTTCCTAAAATAAGGTTCGAGTTTAGCGACATCAGGGAAATAAGCATTTTTATCTATCCTAGACAAATTTCCTAAAAATATTTTTTGCAACGCATTAGGTATGCGTGTTGCTACGCCTTCTAAATCCTCTTCACTTATGGGGTATAATAAAACTTTTTCAAACAAGTCCAGCACTTCGTTCACGTTAAAATTCGGCTCTGTTTGCAAAATATCTTTCGTTTCTGCCAAAATTTCGGCTTTGATGTTAGTCCAATTTATCTGCATTTTCAGGTTTATTCAATATATTTACTAAAAAAAAGAACAGTCGTTCAAATATACCCACCCCACCCCATTTTTCCAAAAAAAACAAACAGATTTATTTTAGATGCTCAACGATTGGGAGGGAAAACCTCGGAAGTGGTCGAAGACCCTCCCGATGGTTGGGATAGATAATCAAGCAATTTTTATCGGTTGGCAAACCATACTGCATAATCATCTAATGCTTGATTTTCGGGAGTAAGATTTGCTGGTGTTACAGCGCACAATGGAAAGTCAATAGCCTTACGTTGGTATTTGCCAGAGGCAATTACACCGTAGAGGTCTTCAGTATCTATGATTCCGATGAGTGTAATTTTTGCTCCTTGCGGTATGCCTCGTCGCGAAAATTCACGATAAATCACTTCACAAGGAATTTCTAAATTACTTTCCAAATACTCAAACCAAGCATGAAACTCTTCCATTTCATCTTCTGCTTCGTCAATTACAGCATTTATTCTTTTGTCTTGCTCGTCTTGGTTTGTCTCTGTTTTTTTGTCCATGTTAGATTTTTTTTTTGGTTTTTTTTATGATGTGTTATTGAATGTGTAGCCACAAGCAATTTTTTTTGCTAATGTAGCTGTTTTTTTGAAAAAAAGCAAGGGGTGGTTTTAATCTTTTATTAGAACAGGATTGCAGGATTTACAGGATAACGATTGGGAGTGACTTCGCCCACTGCCAACGTGCGAGAATGCCTCGGAAGCGGTCGCAGACCCTGCCGATGGTTTTGTTTTCAAACTATCAAAGTTGTTAGTCGGTTACTGTTTTTCAAATCAATAGCATAGGGTTGATATTGATTTTCTTTGAAATAAGATTTTTCAGTAGGGAGATACTCTGTTGGTATTTTTTGAGTCGGACATAGAAAAGTATTAACTTGGTTTAGATGGGTATCTAAATCTATGAAATAAACAAATTTATTTTCTTTTATCAATTCTAAAAGTGTCATTTTTTCATGCAAAAAAAGAGCGAGTTTTTGAGCCTCAACCTTAAATATAAGCCAACGATTATACTGCTCATCACAATCGCACCATTTGTATAAATAATGCACCTGCGGCTGAGTAAGACTTTCAAAATGTGACAGAATAGGTCCTTCGTGATACAATAAATCACCTTTATATCGGAGCTTTATATCCAAACTATCAATTCTATCTGCTTCTAATATTTCCATAATTTTAAAGTTTTGAAACTACAATAAAACGAGCTTCATATTCATGTTTTTTTACAGGGTGGTGATTGAAATGTCCAAATTTATTAGGATTTTCGTTTACACCATCTTGTGGCTTAATATTACATTTTGCAATTTGAGTACCAAATCTTTTATAGATTTTCTTACCGCTAATTTGTAAAAAATAATCAAATCTATCTTTAGCAGCCTGCTCCGAGATAAAAAAAGACAATGCAAATAAGTTACATTTTTTTAAATCTTTTTTATTTGTATCTTCTATTTTTTCTACTTTTTCTAAATCTACTTTGGGAATAAGAAAGTATCTCGGGCTGAAATTTCTTTTATCCTCTATCGCATCGAAGACCCACCTAAAAGCTTCCATGTCTTTAGGTTTGTAGTCTTGCGGGGGACATGGTATAGATAATTTTGTTATCTCGTTTGCAAATTGAAAATCCATATCTATTGTAAAATGTTTTTTCGTCCTAATTAGTTCAAATATACCCACCCCACCCCATTTTTCCAAAAAAAAACAAACAAATTTATTTTAGATGCTCAACTATTGGGAGTAGCTTCGGAAAAACCTCGGAAGTGGCCGCAGTGGCTCGTTTATGTAAATAATCGTTCTCAAATGCGTCTAAGATAATTGTCGATGCAGTGCGTCGACAATCTGCTCGTCAGTAAAGAGGTATTGCACAGGGTTTATGATAAAAAATTCTAATTCAGGGGAGGTGCTTTAGCTATGGAAGGGGGGGATAGTCAGAATCTTGTTTTCTCTTCTCAAAATAAAAAATACATAAATATGTACAAGTGCTTTGCAAAAACAAAAAAATATGCCTATATTTTAGTCTGAAAACCAAGATAAAGTCAAAACAAGTACTTATATTAGCAAACCAAAATCAAGTTGCTTGATTTAAACATCTTATTTTCAATTCAATATACCCTACTCGGGATTGAATTTGCAAAAGTGCAAAGCTTTTTTGTAATTCAACTCGAAGTGGCATAATTCTATATCTAAAAATAATATATACATATTTTTTGATTCAGACCTTGAAACCTTGTTTTTTGCATGCGTGATATTTTATCTGCTAAAGCCTTACGAAAAGGCGTAAATCATATAGTTGTCTTTTGGCTCAGTAGTCATTTGGTTCAATGTATTATTATTAGTCTTTTGACAATTGGCATTTATGCTAATTCTGTTTTCAATGATTATGCTACAGATGGGGCTCGTTTGCTCTCGCATAACCCTCGTCTTTTAGATACTGAGTTTAGTACTGATGGTATTATGGGATTTTTTATGCGCGATGCTTACGACGGGATTGATAAAAATGAACGTCCTATAGCAGCTAATGAGCATTACCAACCTCTGACAATGCTTAGTTTTGCTATCGAGTACAGAATTTTTGGAGAGCACCCCTATATTAGTCATAGTATAAATCTAATTTTATACGTACTTACAGGTCTTCTTTTGCTTTTAGTTTTGGAGCGTATGCTTTATAATTTTGTGCCTGAGCGTCAGCGTCATTTGCTGTCTTTTGTTGCAACACTTATATTTATGGCGCATCCTGTGCATACAGAAATTGTAGCCAGTGTCAAGGGACGCAATGAATTGCTTTCCTTTTTGTTGCTTTTGGTTATGGTTTTGGTTCTTTTGCGTGAGGCTGTTGTTAAGTCAGTTTGGGTTAAGGTTTTGCTTGCGCCTGTAGTTGCAAGTTTGTTTTTATTGGCATTGCTTACAGAAGAGGCTGCCTTGGGATTTATGGTAGTTATTCCTTTGATATTTTACTTTTTTACAAATTTGCGTAAGCGTGTTGTACTTCTTTTTAATATTCCTATTATCTTAACGGCAATTGGTTATTGGTATTTGCGTCGTTTTTTTGTATCTGAAGCGCCTCCAGATACACTATCTGATGTATTTTTTAATCCTTTTGCAGAGGCTACTTTAGGTGAGTATATTGGTTCTTTTGCCTTTGCTATGGGTCGTTATCTACTGAAATTGGGTTTTCCGTTTCGGCTTTCTCACGATTATACTTATAATGCTATGCCACTTCAAGCGTGGTATGCGCCTTGGGCTTTGATTTCATTGATTGTTTGTACGGCTGCCATCATTTGGGCAGTGAGCAAATCGCATAAACGTAATATTTATGCCTTTGCTATTTTGTTTTTTATGAGTTATATGGGGCTTATTTATATTGGTGATTATATTATTAACCCTCGCGAATTTTTATTTTTACCTACGGGTAGTTATTTCGAAGAGCGTTTGCTTTATGTACCCTCCCTTGCATTCTCTATTGCAGTAGCTTTTGCGACCTATGAGCTTTCGGTGCTTATATTTAAACGCAAAAAGCAAATTACATTTGCTTATAAATATGTATTTTTAGGCACTTTATTCATTCTTATGCTCTATGCTTGGCGCACTGTAGAGCGCAATCAAGACTGGGCTTCTCATGATAATATTATTCGTGCTGATATTAAAGTAGCACCTAATAGCATTAGACTCAATACTGCTTATACTGAAATCTTGATAAGAGATGCAGACTCGCTTGATGCTAACGAAAATGAGCGAAAAAACCTGCTCCTTTCTGAAGCTGAGCAATATGCCCAGCACGCCATAAGTATCGATAGTAGCCAAGCACTACCTTATATCCTACTCGGAGAAATTTATAAGCGAAAAGGCGATATTCAAAGCGCCATTAGCTATTATCAATTAGCCGCTAAATTTGCACCTAATGATGGCAATATTTACAAAGAAAAAGGTTTTTTGATGGTAGAAAACAAAGAATACCGTAATGCTAATATAGCTTTTTTGGAATGGTTCAAAAAAGATAAAACTATGGAAGCCTTTTTAGAAATAGGAAAATGCTACGAAAAACTTTTTGAGCCTGATTCTGCATTGCTTTATTATCAGACCTACTTACAAAAACACGAAGAAGACGCATGGTTGCAAAACCAAATTGGTAAAATTTATGCTAAAAAAGGAAATTTTGAAAAGGCAGAACAACATTTTTATAAAGCTGCTAAAAATGATAAATACTTTACGGAGGTCTATAAAAGCCTTAGCGACTTGCATCTGATACGAGATGATATAAGCAAAGCAAAACTTGCCTTAGAGCAGGGCATTGCAATAAACCCCAAAGCACTTAGTTTGTATCAGGCAATGATCAGCCTCACGCTAAGTACTGGGGATTCGCTTACAGCAGAAAGTTACCAAGTAAAAGCAGACCTTATCAAAAGCACGCAAAAAAATAAGGCTCAATAAGCTCAAGGCATTGAAGCTGTTTAAAAAACTATGTTAAAATAAAATTCTATCTCTTACTTCAACCACCCCCAGCCCCTCCTAATCTTAGGAGGGGAGCTCAAAACTGGTTGAAAAGTGCCTTTTTTATTGCGTTTTAAGAAATATTTTTAAACAGCCTCATTGTGCTTGGTGCGCTTAGGCAAACATTAGTGTTGCAGTTTTTTTAGTTAATAATTTGATTATCAATTGATTGAAAATAAGATTTCTCAAATGCAAGGAAATAAAAGAAAAGCCAATGCAGCGCAAATTCAGGATTTGCAAAAGCGCAAAAGTGAAGCTTTGGGCGAAATTGTTTTTTATTTGATTATTATTATCATTACAATGCTACTCGTTTCGGTGTACGGCTCTGTCAGCTCCGCCCCTCTTTTTGGGTTTGGACTCACGATATGGATACTCTATAGCATTCCTAATGCGCGCGATTTATATTGGATTTACAAAAATTTAAAAGACCCCGAAGTCTTTTTTTATAATGCCGAAGCCACAAAATGCAAGGTGCATCGCCGTTTTTGGCGCAAAGAACGACCAGGCTATATTTTGCATTTCAAAGAACCCATTGCTGAGTACAGCAAAAAACGATTAGATTTTACTTACGATAAAAGTATCAAAATTGGCGACCGTATTAGCGATAAGCTCAAGCAGCAGCCCACCGTGCCACTGCGCGTGAGTTTTTGGAAATATGGTGGATTTTATGCGGAAGTTTCTATGTAATTCATTCAAAAAAAACACTCAAAATATGCAAACATCTACACTCATAGAGGCTACACCCGAGCACCTCGAGGGGCTTAAAAGTAGGCGTGAATCTCAAATAGGTCAGGTTATTTTCTTCTGGATTATAGGATTTGCAACATTGGCTACATTATACTTTTTTGATGATGGTGTAGCGCAAGAAGTATTTGCACTTCTACCACTTACCGTTATTATACTGCTTTTCCTTACCGCCTATCCGATGTATCAAATCTTTTTGCTCAATCGCAATCTGAAAAATGCTAAGCTTATATTATACAAAACAGTTATCACACGTTGCCGTTCGGATTGGCACTTTTGGGACCGCTCTGGCTTTGCGCTTGAGTTTGGTAGCAAGGTAAATGATGCTTATCAGAAACGAATGACCCTCCCTACTACCAATCAAAACAGCGAAGTAGCTATGCAAATCAGAACAAAATTAGAAAAACAACAACCGCTGCCCGCCGAAGTTTATATGTGGCAATACGGTGATTTTATGGCTCAAATTTCGTTTTAAACCTTGTCAAAGATTAGCCTTGTGGGCAACTCCAGTAGGGTTTCTAAATGATGCGCTTGGATTCCAAAAGTGGTTTTTGTTGCTTGAATTTGCGATAAAATATCCTGCTGTTTTTGTGCATCTATAGGCTTTTGTTTGATACCTACAATAAGTACATTTTTGGGCGTATGCGCATCGGAGACAAACTCTAACACCTTCGTTGTATAACCAAAATACTCGAGAATAAGCGCACGCAATCCATCGGTAATCATCTCGGCTTGTCGCTCTAAAAAGATGCCGTACTTTGTCAGAAAATTTAGCTCATTTTCTACTTGATTTTGCTCTATTTCCCTTCTTATTTGCTTATGACAGCAGGGCGCAACTACAATTAAATCCGCCTCGCTGCGAATGCCCTTGTATATGGCTTCATCAGTAGCGGTATCGCAGGCATGCAGTGCAATGAGTACGTTTATGTTTGGATTTTCATATTTTTCAATTGTGCCTTGCTCAAAATATAAATGTTTAAAATTAGATTTTTTTGCAATATCATTGCAAAGTACAACCAAATCTTCTCTAAACTCTACGCCTGTAATTTTTGCGGGCTTTTTGAGCACCGTATTCAAATAGTCATACAAAGCAAAGGTAAGATAACCTTTGCCCGCCCCCATATCTACGATATGCGTAAGTTTGCGCTCGGGTAGTGCTTTGAGTAGCGCACTCAAAATCTCTATGTAATGATTGATTTGTTTGAATTTATCTTGTGCATTTTTATAGACTTTGCCTTCGCTATCCGTAATTTTTAGGGCTTGCAAATAGGTTTTATGCTCATCGGCTTGGATTTTTCTTTGCTTTTGATGGTCATGCGCACGGGTAGGTATTTCAATTTTAGAAGCAGCTTTTTGATGCAGTGTCATCACTCCTTTTTTAGAAATTGTCAGTAGCCAATCTGCTTCTAATGAAAACAAATTAGCGACTCTAAAACCCTTTTTAGCGATAAGCTGTTGCAACTGCTCGAGGGCTTCTTCTATTTCGTAGTTTTTGGTAATATCTTTGGTTTGATAGCGGTACACAAAGCTGAGCATGGGCTTTCCTTTTATCAATATAAGTTTGATATAGAGCGATTTGAGTGCTTGCTGCTCACCTCTGTAATGCCCAAGCGTGGCTTTGATAAAAATATCTTTTTCTATGGAAGCCATTAGTGCTGCCTGAAAATCTTTTAATTTTGTATCTATGTTCATATTTGAAAATTATAATTTGGTATATTTTTTTAAAATTTTGTACAGCTATGGCTTTGAATAGCCCTAAGGACTGCAAAGGTACACTTATTTAAGCTAAAAAATAACTATGTATGGCTGTAAGGTTTGATAAATTGCAACTAAAATGCTATTTTTGTGAAAATAAATAAAAACTATGGCAAGACCTCCAAAAAATAAAACTAAGCAAAAATCTTTGCAGCAGAATAGCGTTACGCCTCTAATGAAGCAGTATAACGCCATCAAGACAAAGCACCCAGGCGCAATTTTACTCTTTAGAGTAGGCGATTTTTACGAAACTTTTGGTGAAGATGCCGTGCGCACAAGCCAAATTTTAGATATTGTGCTTACTAAGCGCGCCAATGGCTCGGCATCAGAAATTGAGCTGGCGGGCTTCCCACATCATGCCTTAGATGCTTATTTGCCCAAACTTGTAAGGGCGGGTGAGCGTGTAGCAATTTGTGACCAACTCGAAGACCCCAAACTTGCCAAAGGCATCGTCAAACGAGGTGTAACAGAGCTTGTAACTCCTGGTTTAGCCTATGATGACAATGTATTACAAAGTAAAAAAAATAATTTCCTCGCCTCTGTCTATATCCCCGATAAGCTACAATCGCATAAAAAACCTTTAGGATTGGCTTTTTTAGACCTCTCTACGGGTGAGTTTTTTGTAGCAGAAGGAAATACAGATTATATAGACAAACTTTTGCAGAGCTTTGAGCCTGCTGAGGTAATTTATAACCGAGACAAGCGCACCGAGTACGATACGCTTATCGGAAAAGAACGTTTCAAAACTTTTCTACTCGAAGAGTGGATTTATAGCCTCGATTATGCACAAGAAAAATTGCAAAATCATTTTGGTACGCACTCGCTCAAAGGTTTTGGTATCGAAAAATTAGACGCTGCAATTACAGCCGCAGGAGCAATTTTATTTTACCTCGAAAATACTGAGCATCGCCAAATTAGTCATATTTCTGCTATCGGACGCATCGACGCACAAGCCTATATGTGGCTCGATAGATTTACAGTGAGAAACCTCGAACTGCTCTCCCCTCAATACGAAAATGGCGTGCCTCTTATCAAAATCCTCGACCGCACCGAAACCGCTATGGGAGGGCGGCTGCTGCGTAAATGGCTCGTGTTGCCACTCAAATCTGTACCTAAAATAGAAACACGCCATAGCGTAGTTGAATATTTTACCGAAAATACCGAAGACTTAGCCGCCTGCCGTGCGTGGCTTGCTCAAATCGGAGACCTCGAGCGCATGGTTTCCAAAGTAGCTACGGGGAGAGTAAATCCCCGCGAAATGACCCGATTGCGCGATGCACTCTCCGTCATTGAGCCACTCAAAGCACACTTTAAAAGTTGCACACAAGCCGATATACTGGCTCTTATGGAGTTTCTCTCTCCTTGCGAAGAGTTGCTTGCGCGCATCAAAGCACAGCTCAAGGATAACCCACCGCTGGCAAGCAACCAAGGCGGTCTTATCAAAGAGGGAGTATCTGATGACTTAGACGAACTACAAGAAATCTCAAACTCGGGTAAAGATTTTTTGAATAAAATGCTCGTTCGTGAAATTCAAAACACGGGTATTACATCCCTCAAAATTGATTATAACAGAGTTTTTGGTTATTATATCGAGGTCAGAAATACGCACAAAGACAAAGTGCCTGCAGAGTGGATTCGCAAACAAACCCTCACAAGTGCCGAGCGTTATATCACCGAAGAGTTAAAATCTTATGAAGAAAAAATCTTAGGTGCCGAAGACCAAATCAAACAAATAGAACAACGCATTTATGAAGAAATAGTGCAGTTTGCTAAGGAGTTTCTCGCCCCCATTCAAAAAAATGCAAGCCTGCTCGCTACGCTCGATGTCCTGAGTAGCTTTGCCGAAGTAGCCCTACAAAATCGCTATTGCAAACCCCAAATGAGCGAAGATAATGTGCTAGATATTAAACAAGGCAGACACCCCGTCATCGAAAAACAACTCGCTTATGGCGATGCTTATATCCCTAATGATGTGATGCTGGATACTGAAAATCGTCAAATTCTTATCGTTACAGGTCCGAATATGTCGGGTAAATCAGCCCTGCTAAGGCAAACAGCATTGATTGTTTTGATGGCACAAATCGGCTCTTTTGTGCCCGCAGAGGCAGCACACATCGGCATTACTGACAAAATTTTTACCCGTGTAGGCGCATCGGATAACCTCTCCCAAGGCGAATCTACTTTTATGGTTGAAATGAGCGAAACGGCAAGCATCATGAACAACCTTTCAGATAGAAGCCTTATTTTAATGGACGAAATTGGGCGTGGCACAAGTACTTACGATGGCATCTCGATTGCCTGGTCTATTGTAGAATATTTGCATAACCATCAAAAATACAGACCCAAAACACTATTTGCTACGCATTATCACGAACTTAACGAACTCGAGAACCGCCTTGAACGTGTGGCTAATGTCAATGTATCGGTCAAACAAATAGAGGGCAAGGTTGTCTTTTTGAGAAAATTGGAAGAAGGGGGCAGTGCGCATAGTTTCGGGATTTATGTCGCCCAGCTTGCAGGTATGCCGAATGCCGTGCTGTTGCGTGCGCAGGAAATTATGCAAGTTTTTGAAAGTAGAAAAATGGCAGAAGTCGATGCCGAACAAATGAAAGAAATTCCACAAATTTCGCATCAGCCTAATATGTTTCAACCCATAGACCCCAATTATAACCGAGTAAAAGAACTGCTCAATCAAATTGACATCAATCGTATTTCACCTGTAGAGGCGTTGTTTAAATTGCACGAAATTCAGAAAATGCTTAAATCATAAGGTGAAAAAATTTTATAGAAATAACATTTCTGCCAGAAATGTTATTTCTACAAAATTTTGCTTAAACTCTTACATTACCAACTCACCAGGGTTAGTGCCAGAGTTGTGAAAGGTTACTGTTTCTCCATCTTCCGAAACCATGTATTTACAAAAATTCCACGAGGGTTCTTGTCCGTCGGTCTTAGCCTTTAGCCATTGATAAAGCTCGTGCTGGTCGTTGCCTACTACCGAAATTTTAGAAAACATAGGGAAAGATACATTGAATTTCGTAGAACAAAATTCCTTAATTTCGCTATCTGTACCTGGTTCTTGTCCACCAAAATTATTAGCGGGGAATCCCAAAATAGCTATTTTATCGCCATACTTTTCGTGAACTTCTTGCAAATCTGCATATTGCTTTGTATAGCCACAGCGTGAGGCTACATTGACAATCATGAGTTTTTTACCTTTGAAGTCTGCAAGGCTTTTTTCGTTGCCATCGATGTCTGTAAGCGTAAAATCGTAAATCGTTTTGGTATCTGTCATGGTAGATAAGTTTTTGTTTTGTGTAGAAATTTGATTATTACTTTCGTTATTTTGCTCTCCTGCCTGCGTTTGGCAAGCCAGCAATAGTGGCAGTAGTAAAACTGCGAATATCCAATTTTTGCACATAAAAATGAAAAGTTAATAAGTCAGTGTATATTACGATATAAAAAATAAGTAATCATACGCTTAAAACTCCCTAAGAAATCTAATAAACGCAATTACGTTTTTAATACACTCGAACATAGCCTTTTGTTTCTGAAGAAGTAAAAAAAAGTGAGGGTTTGCGTATTTTTTATCATACCACTGTACATTTTTCTCAGAGAAAGGTCATTGCTAAGCCTTAGTTTCAGAACCAACAGTTTTTTTTGTAAGTTGTTAGTTCTGGGTTAATTTAGCAAAGTTGTTGCGCACCCGATAAACTAAAATTTGGGTTCAAAACCTAAAATTTGCAAAAAATATTTTTTTTGCGTAATTTAGCATTTCAAATAAGCATATAAATAAGTGTTTATTTGTTTTGACTTATATCTCATACCAATCAAAAACTTTTTTACGATGAAAAAACCAATATCAAAGATTATTTTTATGCTTTTCGCAAGTAGCTTGCTTTATGCTTGCGGGGGTAGCGATAGTGAGCAGGCATCGAGCACAGGCTCTTCTAATGAAGCCTTGAATAAGGGCAGTTTTGTAGATTATGATGAAAAACTTCAGGGTAAAATGGCACTTTTTAAGCCCCTTCCTGATAATTCTGAAAATCCGAATAATGTATATTCAGATGCAAAACTCAATTTAGGACACGCACTTTTTTTTGACAAACGCCTTTCTAAAAACAATACCATTAGTTGCAATAGTTGCCACAACTTAGCTACTTTTGGTGTGGATAATGAGCCTACATCGCCCGGCGATGCGGGGGAAAGAGGACCTCGTAATTCTCCTACTGTGTTGAATGTTTCATTGCATAGCTCGCAGTTTTGGGACGGCAGAGCTAAAGATGTCGAAGAGCAGGCAGGTATGCCTATTTTGAATCCTATTGAAATGGCAATACCTAATGAACAGTTTTTGGTAGATAGATTGAAAAAAATTCCGATGTATCAATCTTTGTTTAAGGAAGCCTATCCAGACGAAAAAGATCCTTTGACTTATGAAAATATTACAAAAGCCTTAGGACTTTTTGAGCGTCAGCTTCTTACACCTACACGCTTTGACGATTACCTAAAAGGGGATAAAAATGCGCTTACTAAAAATGAGAAAAAAGGTATGCTTGCTTTTATAGAAGCGGGCTGCGGTACTTGCCATAATGGACCTTTGCTCGGTGGTACTATGTTTCAAAAGTTTGGTACTTATGGCGATTATGCCGAACTAACCAAAAGCAAAACGATTGATAAAGGAAGGTTTGAAGTTACTGGAAATGAATCTGATATGTTTATGTTTAAAGTACCGACTTTGCGTAATGTTGAAAAAACAGGTCCTTATTTTCACGACGGTTCAGTAGCCTCCTTAGAAGAGTCGGTTAAGATTATGGCAAAGCTACAACTCGATAAAGAACTCAGTGATGAGGAGGTGGCGAGTATTGTAGAGTTTATGAAAGCACTCACAGGAGAAGTGCCATTGCCTTATAAAGAGGTGCCCGAGATTTTACAAAATGAAGAGAAGGCGCTTTAATTAAAATCAAACAAGAAATAACACTTTTTGCAAAAAGTGTTATTTCTTGTTTTTTTACTGTAAAATTTTGAATACCAATATAAACAATAAAACAATAATGATTAGAAGTAGGACTGGAAAAAGCGCATTAGCAATAGCCTTAGGAATAGAAATCTTTTGAGCCACTGAAATGGCAATAATGCTGAGTACGAGTGTCCAGACAACCAAAATCAGTTCTAAAAACATTGAGCCATAAAATAAAATAGTGGCAAACTCATTTGAATCCATAAAGTCTGGATCTTCTTGGAAAACACCATTTCCATAAAGAGCTATCTGTATAACGAGCAGCAATAAACTAAGAATTGAAGGTACAGAGGCATAAGCCAATACATTAAGTATGGATTTTGTATTGCCTTGCCCATCTACTAATTTGCCTGTCCAGCTAACCAAACCCGCATATATGTAATAAGAAATCCACCCCGAGACACCTCCAAGCAAAAGCGCACTTGCTATAACTCCCCAGAGCGACATGGCATCTCCTGAGTTGTTATTAGCGGCGCGGTCAAAGGCATTAGATATGCCTGCAAGCATCAGCAAAACTATAATATGCTTGCTGTATTGATACTTATCAATATATTCAAAAACTGCTCTGGGAGCTGTCCATATATGAAGAAAAATTTCTTTGTCAGTAAACTTTCGTGTTTCCTCAATTTCATCTAATATTTCCTCTGCCATATTTTTAAAGTGGTCTAATTGCTTCAAAGGCAAACTTTAAGTTTACTTTGAAAGATACAAAATGCAATATTATAATTTTTTGATTTAAAGACCAAAAAATATTACTGCAAATTCTCATAATTTTCAAGAATTGCTGAGTATATTTTTTATATCGCAGGTTATTTGTTTATTTTTTTCGAGGATATGAATAAATTCTTTTCGTGGTATCATGGTTGCGCCGAAGCGTTCGAGGTGGTCTGTGTGTACTTGGCAGTCTATGAGTTGCCAGTCGTGCTTGAGTAGTTTTTTTACGAGGCTTACAAATCCTACCTTAGAAGCATTAGGTACGGTTGCAAACATAGATTCGCCAAAGAACATTTTTCCAATAACCTCTCCATATAATCCGCCTACGAGTTTGCCGTTTAGCCATACTTCTACGGAGTGGGCAAAGCCTAAGTGATGCAGTTTTATAAAAGCCTGTTCGAGCTCGGGCATTATCCAAGTTCCTTTTTGCCCCTTTCTATACATTTGCCTACAATTTTTTATAACTTCTTCAAAGTTTTGGTTATACGTAACTTGAAATTTATTTTGATTGATTAGCGGTCTTAGGCTTTTAGGATAGCGAAAATTTTCGGGTTTGATAACAAAACGAGGGTCAGGACTCCACCACATAATAGGACTATATTTGCCATACCAAGGAAATATACCAGAATGATAGGCTTTGAGTATGCGCTCAAGGGAGAGGTCTCCACCGTAAGCCAATAAACCATTAGCATCAGCAAGCTCTAAGGGCGGGAAGTTAAGACTATGAGCAGATAGCAAATAAGGCATAATTTAAATTGGTTAAGGTGCTTATAAGAATTAGTGCTAACTGTTTTGAAAACTGCTGTTAGTGTTTGTTTATGAAGGCTTAGAAATAACATTTTTCTGAAAAACGTTATTTCTAAGGCTATTTTTCCATAGCGTGGAGGGCAGTCCTTAAGCTATGGAACAATTTATAGTGGTATGAATGAAAAGTACTTAAACGTAATAATCGTTATTTTAAACGAAAGTTTAGACCACAAAAAAACCTAAGAACTATTTTGACTAATCCTTAGGATTTTATATATACATTATCCGATTTGTTAGGGTGCATTTCATATTTACGGAGGCATAACTTTAGAACTAACATTTCTGTCAGAAATGTTAGTTCTAAAGTCGCTACGCCTAGGAAGTAACTTTGAAATACACCCAACTTGCTATAAAGAACATTTAAGCAAATCAAAATTAGACTACTACTTACTTACTTCGCAAGTTGAAAGTAAGCAGTGGCACGCTTGAGTGGTTAGATACGTTTTCAGCAATACTTCCCATCAAGAATCTTGAGAAACCGCTTCTTCCGTGTGTAACGAGTGAAATAAGATCTGCTTTTGCTTCTTCTGCAAAGCTCAAAATACCTTCTTCTTCGGTGTAGTAATTAAAGATATTGATTGTATATCCGTCTTCTTTGAGTCCAGTGCGTTCTGCAAACTGTCTCATACGCTCTCTTGAAGCAGAGGTACTTTCAAAGGTATTAGGCGTGATAATTTTGACTAAATGCAAAGTAGTGCCGTAGATTTCTTGGAAATATTTAAGCAAATCCATACCTTTTCCTGAGCTTTCGCTAAAATCAGAAGCATAAACTACATTTTTAGGCACAAAACTTTTCTTTTCACCTTTTACAACAAGCACGGGTACTTTTACATTACGAATTACTTTCTGTGTATTCGAGCCAATAAGTACTTCATCTAAGCCATCAACACCATTAGAACCAATAACTACTAAATCTACATCATTTCCCTCTACAAAAGTATGCACTTGTCGGTGCACTTTGTCAAAATAAATTTTTTCTTCGATATTTATATCAGGATATTGCTCTTTGCGTTCTTTGATTTTTTTCTGTGTGAGCCTAATAAGCGCAAGCATGTGAGGTGCTTCGCTAAAGCTATTAGTGCTTTGATTATTTATAACTCCAGTATAGTCTTTATAAGAAGTCTCTGGCACGTCAATAATATGTAAAAGTGTGATGTTGGCATCAGTTTTCTTTGCAATATCTGCTGCGTGTCCAAGCGCATTATCAGCACAGTCTGAAAAATCTGTAGGAACGAGAATGTTTTGAATGTTCATATTGTAACTAAGTTTTTGTGTTTGTTAAAACGAAAAATATAAAAAATAATGTAAGTCATACGAAAAAAATCAATTTCTTTGCGCACTCAAACAGCCTTTTACCTTAGGCTTGACTTTATATCATTAAATATCGCTAAAAAAAATCTTTTTTGCAAGGTTTTCGTTATCTATTTTTTGATTTTGTATCGAGCATAATATAAGCGTCGTATTCTTACAATAGATACACCTATCTAAACAACTGATTATTAAAATTTTATATGTCTAAGTTATTTATAGCTACCTTTCTTTTTTTTCTGACTTTTTCTATTGATGCCCAGCCTCATCGTCATTTGGTTTTATTGGATTTACGTGATAGTCTGCATGCGGGTTTTTTCGAGCCTCAAAAGGAGTTGAGTTTGTTGCTCTATGAAGCGGCGCATCGGGGTCATCTTCCGATATATAAGATTGATTATGAAGCTAATGAGGTAAAATCTACTGCTTTAGATAAGTCGTATATGCAGCGTTTTCAGGAGCTTGGACGTGAGCAACTCACACATATAGGCATTGATTATGTCTTTGAGGATTCCTCTGAAGACAAACATATTCAATATTTGCATTTGTATATGAACGGCAATTATTTTTCGGATAGTGTAGCTAAGCCTATTGTTTCTTTTCAGTATGCGGCTTGTGCAAAGTTTTTTGCTGAAGATAAGCGCGCGGTTTGGCATAATTTATCTTCTTTTCCGGCGATATTAAGCTTTGGAGATATATTGCATCTCGATGACGAAGCGCAAAGTAGCACTGCAATTTTTTTAGCAAAGGCTGTATTATCGGATAGTATTTCAGCTTATGATAAGCATGGTAATGTATTGAAACGGGAAGATTTTATGAGGATTTGGAATCCAGTAGCTGCTGCTCCTGTGGGTGAGTTGCAAGTTCGTTTAGTAGAGCTTGCGCGCACTAATGGCACATTTATGCCGCTTTATTTACAAGTTTTTCGCTATGACATTACGACGGATAAGTCTTATTTTTTATTGCAATTTAGCTTTGAAGATTATAAAAAAATAGCAGCCCATCGCATTTGGGTAGAGGGTGTAGCAAGCAAAATGCTCAGTTTTACAGAAGCAATAGAAAATTTAGATTTGAATAGCTATATGCTCTTATGGAAAAGTGAACTTAGTAAGCATACAGCTTATATGCGTCATAAGGCTGCGCCGCAGGCAGCAAACTTGCGTTATAGCAAAAAGACTCATCAAGAAATTAACCTTAATGACGAGACGCATGCTTTTATGATGCGCCCTCGCCGAGAGCTACCACGCCTGCTTATCAGAGCTTTGCAAAGAGGTAAAATCCATGCCTATGAAAATGTGTTAGACGAAAAGACTGGGGCAATAACTACCCAAAAAATACCCTTTTCACGTGTAGCCGAGAGTTTATTAAAGCCCGATATACTCACCCCAGAAGAGGTTATCTTAGGAAGCGACTTTGTGTATGATGAAGAGATTTCGCAACAGAAGGCACGTATGTTATATGCTTATCAGCAAGAGCAGGCACGGGCGATTCAGAAAAATTTGCGTAAAGTACAACGAGATAAATCAGATTATCATATTGATTTGTCTCAAATTAGCTTGATAGAAATCGAGGGTGATATTACTTTTGATAGTCAGGGCAAACACAAAATGTATCGTAATCGGTATATCCATTTATATATTCCTGCGCATTTGCATAGCTCTGGCATAAATTATTTAGTTGCTAAACTTCGGTATGAAGATTGTATTTCTGTATTAGCTAAGGGTTGCAAAACTCGTTTTAGGTCTCCCAAAGGTAAGCGTATGCGTTATGCTGATGCGCTTCGCAAGCATTTTTATAGTGCTAATACTTGGTTTATGCGTAAACAAATTGAACGAGAGTGATATTAGCCGAGGGTTTTGAACCTCCTTTACTAAAATATTTTGCAATTTTTTTAATGTATTAGTTGTAAATCTTCAAAAAAAGTTGTTTCTTTTGGCTTGATTTAATTTTGGAATGTGCGCACTCACAGCTATAGCAGTATGGTTATTACGCTGTAGTACGCATTGGAATTTTAGAATTAACAGTTTGGTCAGAACTGTTAGTTCTGATTTATCCTCTTTTAATTGCAGCTTGCACTACTACTATTATTTTTTTGATTTTGATCATTCTTTTTCTCACACACTAAAACATACTTTGTTCTCATGAAAAAATTATTACTGTTCTTTACAACATTTTATTTGATGTTTCAAGTTGTACATTTCGTTGAAGCCCAAACTGGCGATGGCGTTGAGTATTTCGTACAAGCCGAGGAGTTAAAAGCTAAGGGAATGTATCCGCAGGCTATTGCAGCTTATGACAAAGCATTAGAAAAAGAGCCTCAAAACTTAAAGTATATGTACAATCGTTGCGGTTGCTTTCAAAGTGGTAGAAAGCCCCAAGAGGCCTTAGCTTGCTTTAAAGAGATTTTAAAGCTAAAACCAAACTACATTGAAGTATATGAAGTCATTGGAGAGATTTATCAAAATGCAAAAAAACCTGCCTCTGCTATAGAAAACTATGCTTTAGCAGCCACACACATGGACGATCCAGGTGCAAAGTACGCTTCTTATTTCAAAATTATTACCTATTTGTTTTCACAGGGTAAGATTGTAGCGGCTTATCCTTACATTCAAAAAGCACAAGAAATTGTGCCAGGTGATGAGCAAATGATTTATTTTGAAGCGCGATACTACAATGTAGCTGGCAAGCACGAGAAGGCAAAAGAACTGATGCGCAAAAATATAGAAAACTTTGACGGCGAAGTAGGAGAGGGGTACGACCGCGATTATTACGAATACGGATTTGCGCTTTATCAACTTGGAGAGTACGAAGCTGCGTTTGAGAATTTTGCCAAACTTACAGAAGGGGGGTCTTTTGAAAGTAAAGCCAAAGAACTTTCACCAAAGTTTTTGTTAGAAGTAGCTAATATTTATAATACCGTATATGAGATACCCCTTGCAAAAGAGCTTTTGCAGCGCATAAGTGCCATGAAACCTGATTTACCGGGACTTAGCGAACTTTCAAAAACTATAGAAAGTGATTATATCAAAGCAGATACTTCACAAGCAAAACTTGCAAAAAGACTCAATAATACTGACCGTCAACTACCAATGAATGAGAAAGTATTGACGCTAAATGGATTGAGCAAAGGCTCTCTTTTGCTGGGAAATTATGATGAAGCCTTAGACTATGCGCGCCAACTTTATGCCATAAAGCCAAGTCCACTTGGTATGTATTTTGAAGCCATTGCAGACTATAAAGTAGGAAATGATAGCGATGCTGAATCATTACTTTTTAGCCTTAGTAGATCGCCTAAAGTGCCGAGAGATTTAAGAGGTAGAGCAGCATTTACATTAGGGCTACTGCAGCGCGATACAAACCAATTAAAACTCGCAGCACAAAGCCTGCGCACCGCACGAAAGTTAGATCCAAGACTCTCGCCCGCAGTTATACACGAACTTAATAAAATAGATTCTATTCGTCAAAGTCAGACCTTAGATGATAATGAAGACGAACCTGATAGTGATAGCGATACAGATGAATAGCTATTTTATCGTTGGATTAAGACCAGCGATATGCAAACTTACTTAATCAAAGACACTGCTTCAAAAAGTGTATAAGTTAAAAATTTTAGTACTCAAAGTTCTGCCAGAACTGTGAGTACTAAAATTTATTTCTTAGAGAACTGTGATATTTGATTAAAGTTTTTTACTCATTACATTACCAAACAAAAACTTATGAACGCTAAAAGTAAAGATTTTCTCCTTAAATACCTTATCAATCCTGCACCTGTAAATCAAGAAGTTAGCGGTCAGAAACTCTGGCTTGAGTATATCAAGCCTTTTACAGATACGTATATTTCTGATGTACACGGCTCGGTCGCTGCGGTAATTAACCCCGAGGCTGAATATAAAGTTGTAATAGAAGCACACGCTGACGAGATTGCGTGGTCGGTGCTTTATATCACTGACGAGGGGCTTATCTATGTGCAACGCAATGGCGGTTCAGACCCCGCTATAGCCCCTTCAAAGCGTGTGTATATTCATACTGAAAAAGGTATGATACCCGCTGTTTTTGGCTGGCCAGCTATCCATGTACGCGACAAAGCTAACGATAACAAACCCGAGCTTAATACTATATTTTTAGATTGTGGCGCAGCCTCTAAACAAGAAGTTCATGATATGGGCATTCATGTAGGTTGTTTGATTACTTTTCAAGATGAGCCTATTGAACTTAATGGTGGACGTTGTCTCGTTGGAAGAGCACTTGATAACCGCATTGGCGGATTTATGATTGCAGAAGTAGCCCGTAAATTATATGAAAACAAAAACAAACTCGATTACGGACTTTATATTGTCAATGCCGTAAAAGAAGAAGTCGGATTGAGAGGTGCAGAAATGATGGCAGCACGCATACAGCCAGATGTAGCTATCATTACTGATGTTACCCACGATACAACCACCCCTATGTACGACAAAACGAAAAACGGAGACCTACGATGCGGGAACGGCCCTGTCATTGTACATGCACCTTCTGTACACAACAAATTGATCAAAATTATTACTGAAACCGCCGAAAAAAATAAAATTCCGTTTCAGCGCGCCTCGGCGGGCAGAGCCTCAGGTACGGATACTGATGCTTTTTCTTATAGTGGTGTAGGCACTGCAGCGGCACTTATTTCACTTCCTTTACGCTATATGCACACGACTGTAGAAACAGTGCATTATGGAGATGTCGAAAAAGTTATTGATTTAATATATCACACTTTGATTGAGCTTAAGGCTGGCACCTCGTTTAATTATATCTAAAAAAATTATAGCTAACCAAGGCACTCACCTACTTCAAAAAGCAGGGTGAGTGCTTTTTTATAAACGCATACCTAAAAGACAAATATCATCAATTTGACTTTCATTTCCCTCTTTGCGCCACGTCTCGAGATAAGTTTTTAGTGCTTTATGCTGTATTTCTGCATTTTGTGGATAAAACTCTAATAGCAATTCTTTCAATTTTTTAGAACCTAATTTCTTATTTTTGCTACCGCCAAATTGGTCTCTATAACCGTCCGAACTCATATAACAGCAGGTGTTAGGTTCGTAGTCATATAAAGCATCTACAAAAGGCACTAATTTTTTCGCTACCTTCCCTCCTATAGAGCGTTTTGCACCCTTAATTTCTATGACTTTTTCTGGATTTTTTGCTGCAATAATATATAGCGGGTTACGCGCAGCACTAAATGTAATTTGCTTTTTTTGTGTATCAATCAAACACAAACTAATGTCTAATCCATCATTATTATTACCCTTTTCTTGTCGTAGCGTTATTCGGACTTCATTATCTAAATGACTTAGTATCTCTGCTGGTGAGCTGAGTTGTAACTCTTTTTTAAGTCTATCCAAAAGCGAGATAGAGAGCATGCTGAGCATCGCTCCCGGCACACCGTGCCCCGTGCAATCGCCTACGGCGATCCATGTTTTATGCCCCTCTTGGTGCGCCCAATAAAAATCTCCCGAGACAATGTCCTTAGGCTGATACAGCACAAAAGCTTTTTCTAAGGGTATTTTTTCAGGTAAAATAGCACTTTGAATACGCTGTGCATAATCAATACTACTTTTGATATATGTATTTTTAGCATTAAGTCTTTTATTCTGCTCGCCTATCATATTGTTACTTTGCTCTACCTGTTCCTGATATTTTTGAGATTCATTTTTAAATGAATAAAGCATAAAATACATCATAACGACAGCAATCGTACTATTGATAAAAAAATGAACTTCATAAAACTCAAAAAGCTCTGACCATTGAGGCGAAGCTGTCAAATACGTACTCGTAATAAGCGCAATGCCCGCAATACTTATAAATACAACTCTGGCTAATGATGTATCAAAAAAAAGCACACTTGCTGCAATAAGCACAAATAAATAAAGGTTTACACCTGAATAAGTTTGCGTATAAAAAGGCAAGCCAGATAAGAAAAATATAGAACCCAGAAAAAGCAACTTCATTGCAATATGATACTGCTGTTTTTTGTTGAACCAGATAACAAAAAAAGCCAGAAAAAATAAAAATAAATTGATGCTTATCGTAATAAAAAAATCATTTGAAGAGATATTCAAAATCAATAAAAGCGTAAAAATCATGGCAATACCGATAAGAATCATGGCAATACCATTGAGAATGCGTAAATTTCTTTTTTCGGCAAAACGCAAATCTTCAACTACACCTGCATTGAGAATTTTGAAAAAGGGGTCAAAATTGAACCTCATATTGAATGGAATAAGTTTGGTTAAAAAAAATGAAATTTTAGCAATAAATGTACAAAAAAATATCGAGACAAAAAAAAATGTATTATCTTTAAGTCCGAATATGTTTTTTATTCAAACCTTGGTTAGTAAATTTCGTTTATAATATCCTATAAAGCAATACAATAACAGACAAAAAAATAACACTATTCAAATGACTATAGATATGCTTGAAGACCGCCTTTATAAAAGACTTGAACAGCGAGCATTAAAGGGTAATTTGCGCCGTTTGCAAAATGCCGAAACACAGCGTGTAGATTTTTTATCGAATGATTATTTAGGACTTGCACAAAATCAAAATCTACATAAAAAAATTCTTCAATCCCTTCAGCAAGCTAATCTTCCGCTTTGGGGTTCGACGGGTTCACGGTTACTTTCTGGTAATACAGCAGCGGCAGAGCAGCTTGAGTATCAACTTGCAGATTATTTTAAAGCCGAAACGGCATTGCTTTTCAATTCTGGTTTTGCAGCTAATGCAGCCCTGCCTGCGGCTGTAGCTACGCGTAAAGATGTAATTTTTTATGACGAGCTCGTCCATGCCAGTATCAAAACAGGATTTCGTATGAGCTTTGCTCAAACACAAATGTTTAAGCATAATGATATGAATGATTTAGCTAAAAAGCTCAAACGGTGGCACGGGCGTGCCGAGTGCATTTTTGTTATGACGGAATCGATATTTTCTATGGACGGTGATTCGCCTTTTGCTTATGAGCTAGCAGAACTTTGTAAAGAATATAATGCTTATTTAATTATAGACGAGGCGCACTCTACAGGTGTATATGGTGAGTATGGCGAAGGCTGGTGCGTAGAAGAGCAAATTGAGCAAGCTGTATTTGCGCGTGTGCATACTTTTGGAAAAGCCTTTGGTTCACAGGGCGCTTGCATCGTAGGCAACAACATCTTAAAACTTACACTTATCAATTTTGCACTTGAGTTTATTTACTCTACTGCTATGCCCGCTCAAAATTTAATCGTACTTTCGGAATCTTTAGATTATATCAAATCAGAAGAAGCAAAATACGAGCGCAATAAACTTTTTGAAAATATCAGCTATTTTAACAAAAAATTAAACACTTTAAAAATTCGCAATAGAAATAAGGAGGGAATAAACTCTCCAATACAAATTTTGCCGATACCTGATGTTGAAGCCTGTAAATCTCTCGCAGAGCAATTGCAAAGAAAAGGCTTTGAAGTACGAGCTATTTTATCGCCGACAGTGCCTAAGGGTAAAGAGCGCATTCGCATCTGCTTACATAGTTTTAATACACAGGACGATATAGACAAACTTTTGCAAACCCTCAAAGAAGCAATGAAATAAACAGAGAAAATCAAGGTTAATTATAATTGCTTAGATTGTTCATTATCAGCGGCTTTCTTTTTAAGCCGCTCAAGCTCTTCTTCTTGTTTGAGATTTTCGAGTTCGAGGGCAAGAATTTCTGCTTGCAACTCTTCGATAGCCTTATCTAAGGCTTCATTTTTTTCTTGGGCTGTTTTAAATTCTTGGTTCAAAACAGCAATTTCGCTCCTCTTAGATTGCGCATAAAGCAATGCCCACTGCTCGAATGTATCGGCATCAATTTTATATTTTTCTTGTGCCTTTTCAATATCTTCTTGACTTTTGCAACTGGCTACAATTGCTATTTTTTGTTCATTCGTAAGTTCTTCCATAAAAACAGTAACGTGTTTGATAAGGGTTTGTAATTATTAAGACCGCATGGAGATAGTCATTCAGCATTGCAATCCAAAGTAATGATTAGGTGTTGGAATGATTCCTACCGCTAAGATAAAATATTTTTTTAAATTTTGCAAGTACCAAAATAATTGGGTGTACGACAACTTTGCTAAATTAGCTTAGAAATAATATTTCTGTCAGAAATGTTATTTCTAAGCTAATTTAAATCCCCCTGTAGACTTCAGAAGCTGGAGCTTCGGGCTACAGTTTTTTGAAAATTGTTAGTGCTGAAATTATTTTTTCTTAGCGTGAGGGTTTTGCTCTCCAAGCTATGGAAAAATAATGGTGATATGATTAAAACTGAAAAACGGCTTGCCATTGCATACGGTCATGCGCATACACCTGCCCCTGTGCGATATTTTGAGTCAAAGGTTTTTGATATAAAAATCCCAAAGAAAACTGTTTGTAATACGCCTTTACGCCAGCATTCGCAGCCATTAAATAACCACCCGTGTTGCTATTGGCAATTCCTCTTTCTGTATCCTTTTCACTGTGCTCGTAATAGCCGCCTCCAAAAAACATAAGCTCAAAAGAACTAATACGCTGCACATTAAAAAGCATCAGATTTCCACTAAAACGGTTGCCAAATCGATAATCACGACTATTTGACGTATTGATTTTGTAATTGACATCGGCTTGTACCCCCCAATCGTTGAGGCGCAAAGTATGCAAATAATTCAATAAAAAATCATAACTCCCCGTACCGAGCTGGAAATTCGGATTAGCAACCTGCGAGTAATCCCCTTCATCAAAATCAAAACTCCCCGTCGCTAATTTGAGACCACCGCCCAAACGTACCTCTTGCTTGAGCGTTTTGGTCGTATCGTTTTTGTTACTAAAAACTTCGTAGTTGGCTAAAATAACCGCATCTCCGATACCTTGTTGGTAAAGATTTTTGCCACTTGTTTCTTGTTTGTTGATATGATAAGGCAAAAAGGCTATCACTTGTACTTTTTTATGCGGATAAAAGCGCGCCATAGCCTCTACGGTTTGAAAATGCTCACGTGTGCGAAATACTTCGCTCATTCCCAAGTGCGAATCATAGCTCGCCATACGGTAGCGCAAACCAATAAAATTCTTTTGCCATTGCGGTAACATGCCAAAATAATAATTCCCTACACCACAACCGCAGAGGTCGCAAGCCATGCTTTGGCTCGTTATCAGTAAAATTAAAGCAAAAATTAGAACTATTTTTTTCATTTTTTGAATGTTTTAAATTGTAATATGAATTGCAAATCAATTTTCGAACTAACAGTTCTCTGAGAACTGTTAGTTTGAAAATTGATTATCGCTCTATTGGGTGTCTTCAGCAAACACAACTCACTCTGCTTTGAAATTTTATTCTTGAAATAATGGATTCGTTACAAAATCAGCATCGTTGAGCGTCTCGAGAAAAGCCGTAAGTGCGGTTCGTTCTTTGGACGAAAGCCGAATGCCGAGTTTGTTATTTTCACTTCGAAGCAAGGGGTCAAGAGTCGGCATATCTTGCACTTGACTCTCGTAGTGGTCATAAACTTCGTCTAAGGTTCTGAATCTTCCATCGTGCATGTAAGGTGCAGTAAACCTCAAGTTGCGCAAACTCGGCACTTTAAACTTGAACTCATCATCAGGATTGAGCGTAATTTCGTAACGGCCTTTGTCGGGGCGTGGCTTCGGAAAAAGCCCATTATTGCGAAAACTCAAATCTGTAAAAAGTGTACCGCTATGGCAAGAAGCACACTTTTCTTCATAGATTTTAAGTCCTTGTAACTCCAAGTCGGAGAGCAAAGCCTCTCCTCTCGCATATTTATCGTAAGGACTATTTGCCGAGACAGCAATTATCATAAATTGCGATAAGGCTTTCAAAACCGAAACGGTATTGATTTCGGGCGAGCCGAAGGCACGCTCAAAGCGTCTGGGATAGTCATTGTTTTGTGCTAATTTTTCTAAAACACGTGCAAAATCTTCGTCCATTTCTCGCTCATCTTCTATCGGAACAAGCGAAGTAAGGTCTAAATGATGCACACCGCCGTCCCAAAAAAAGCTGCGATGCCACGCCAAATTCATAATCGGCGTAGCGTTGCGCCGTCCTAAGCGGTCATCAATGCCATGACTTACGTCATGCCCATGATGCGTAAAAGCAGAAGTCGGAATATGGCAGCTCCCACAAGAAATCGTACCATCACGAGATAAATCGCCTTCAAAAAATAGTGCTTTACCCAAAAGAAAACCCTCAGTAGTAATCGGATTAGTGTTCAAATCATAGGCTACTTCCGGGAAGTGGGCTGGTGGCTCAAAGCGAATTTCTAAAGGTGGTTCTGTTGGTTCGTGGCTATTGCAACTGATGAACAAGAATGATAAAAATAGCAAAACTATCAAGGATTGAAAATTTGTGTTTTTTGTCAGAAGGAAATACTTCATAGATATGTTTTCGATTAGTAAATATTATCACGTTTCAATATTAGAACTAACAGTTCTGTCAGAACTGTTAGTTCTAATATTGACTAACACGCTATGCGTAGTTTTTAATGAAGGTGGTCGAATGCAAACATGCGTACGTAATTCTCTGCAATTTTAACAGAAAAAGGTGCAAACATAACAGTCGGATTTTCCGAAATCAAAAACGGATTCGGTGCTTCAAAAAGTTTGAGTACATCTACGGTAAAATGCAAAAGAGGTGCATTATTTTTGCGAACAACAGCCGTTTCTGTAAGAGGAATCTCTACAGTCTTGACGTTGTTGATAGTAGGCGAATCAAAGCCACCAAATCCTCCAATATGGTATCGAAAGATGTGTTCGCCGTTTTGATTTTCTGGTGCAGCAGGCGAGTTGCCCTCGAGTTTGACAAAAATATAACCTGAGTTCCAAGACCAGTACATGCCGTTAGCGGGGTCGAGTGCGCCAGTGCGCTCGCTAATATCTTTGGTATTGCGAAGGCTATCTACACCTACGACAAAACGCACTGCTGTGTAATCGCCAGCAGGTACATTATCAAAACCAAAAAATTGCGACTCTCTATCGCTTTCGCGTACAAGTTTGTAGGACTCATCTTGAGGTACAGCATACTCATTGCCATCTTTATCGATAAAGACAAAATTTGATAGATAATAATCAAAAGTCGTAACATTAAACTCCTCGCCTGATGCTGTCTGATAAGTGCCCGTATTGAGTTGTAAGTTACGATTACCTGCAATATTATCAAACTCAAAGCGCATTCTACCTACTTCACCTTCTTCAATATCAGGCGTAAGTGAATCGGTATCGTCATCATTATTACAAGAAAAAAGAAGAAAAGATGCTAAAATAGCAAGTACAAAGAATATATTTTTTGATATATAGTTCATAATGAAATTCATTTTTGTGTAAAGACAATAATTTATAGCCCCGATTTTTCACAATGAAAAACGGAAAGTAGTTCAATTTTTTATTCTATAAATAGCAATTCTTTGAGAACTGTTAGTGATAGAACACAATTGAGTAATTGCCGTGTTTGGTGTCCTCACCAAACACATATTCAATTAGAAATATCTGAATAGTTAGAAGATATAAAAGTCTGTAAAACAGATTTTTAAGCGTAGTTATGTCTATGCAAAAGAAAGCGTTGTGGAGGGTGGACGTAAAAGCCCAACTAATTCTGCTGATTTGAACGCAAAATTATAAGGTGTGTGTGTAGGACTATCAAAGACAAGGCAGTTTGTTAGCCCCTCGATAGTTAGAACAAAAGGCATATAGTAAAGCATAACTTCCTGAAATTTAAGCATTTGCAGGTTTTTATCTGTGCTCTCGCTTTGCTTTTCTAATTGTGCTTGCAGATAACAACTACCCTGACAGCTATTACCAGCTTCGGCTCTGTACTTGCAGAGCTCGGCAGCAATTTCGCTTCTTTTCATCTCGAACGAGACAATAGTTGCCATTCTGACGAAAGGCATAAATAGCAAAATTAGCAATAGTGATATGGATATGATTTGTTTCATTATGGCAAAGATAGAAAATGATTTTTAATAAAGCAAGTGAAAGAAAAGAAAAGAAAAATATTTTTTTAAATTTTGCAAGTACCAAAATAATTGGGTGTACGACAACTTTGCTAAATTAGCTTAGAAATAACAT
>JAFIER010000276.1 GCA_020832465.1 Bernardetiaceae bacterium | reverse complement strand
CTCAAAGAAATGTTATTTCTAAAATTGAATTTCTGTAATACAGAGTAACTCAATCCAGCTGTCTAACAACAATAATACTTGTTTTTCCTGAAAAATTTGGTGAATCAGACAACCATTCTACTCCGTATCTACCCGTAGCATCAGAGGATTCTGCACTGCCTTGAAGTTCATTGTTTAAAATAGCAGTTTCAGCTTTTATTAACAACTCACCTGCTGCACTATTGGCATCTATTCCCAAACCCTCCTGTATTTCACTCAAACTCGGAAGCTTTTCAGTGCCAGGACTACTACATTTAATCATAGCACGATACTTATTATCGCTCACTTCATAATTCTCGTGCATGCGACTATAAAGTCCCGTCTCGGGGTGAGCATCTTGCGCATGTATCTTGATTTCTATAAAAGGCGAATATTGCGCCACAGTTTTGCCCGAAGAGCAAGCAGAACATATCAAAAGTACACAAAAAAATGCACACAAATTTAAAAATAATTTATTCATAAGGATAATTAGTTTGAAATCAGGTAGTGTATAACAAGTAATGCTTAGAACTAACAGTTCTCAAAGAACTGTTAGTTCTAAAAAATAAAAAACTCCTGCCTCGCTACTCTTGCGCTTGCTTATCTACTATGCGATAATGATACAAATAATAATATCCATCTTCCTTATCGAGGTCTTGCGTATAAATATTTTCTCCATCAAAAAGTGGCTTGAACGGATTGTACAAGGCTTTAAAGTCGCCCTCATTTGGAATTTGTAGCTGTGAAGAGGTCTCAAATGCTGTATTGATAAAATCCATAACTAAATGATTTTGATAGTAATAAGCCATAAGAAGGTATTCATTATCATACAAATTAGACATTCCCATAGTAATATAATTCGAGCGGGTTTGCGTTGTATCCCCGTAAAAAGAGGAGTACACCTCGTTTTCTATTTCTGGAATACTATCAATAGCTTTCAAGGTGTAATAAGGTTTTTCTTCTTGTATAGCATATAAGTGCTTATCTGTATCAAACCAAATCCATAACTTTTCTTGCCAACTAATGAGCTTATCAAATAGAATATACTCTGATTTTTTACTTAAATCTTTTAGCATAGAAGGCTTGGCGGTATAAGCTATTTCTAACTTACTTTCTTTGTCATTGATATAATAACGAGTCAGAGCATCGCTATATTTTTCAGAAAGTGCACCCGACTCTTCAAATTTTGTAGCGCTATTGATAACCCATAAGGAATCGCCTTTTATATCTATTGCATCAAACTTTGGAAAAAACCATTCCTTACCTTTGTTTTCTAATGGTCCTTCATCATAATAATTTTTGACTATCCTTAACTCATCATCACATTTAGCTAACAAACGATAACCTTTATGTACACCAGTACCTTTATCTATTTTCATATCTTCACCACCTTTAAATGGTATAATCATATCTTCTTTCAGAATTTCCAAAACTTGTATAGCGTAACAAATATAAATAGCATCATTCTGAGTATAAATGTTATATATAGGAATGGCGGGGCGATTGTTTTTCTCGAGCCATTGAATACCTTGTTTTACCTTTTCTATAGCCTCGGGAGCATTGTTTATATGTTTAGCGTAAAGCTCTATAATAGAAACCATATCTTTATCAAATATATGTTTAAACTCTCCTGTATGCTTATTAAGCACAGATACTCTACCCCCTACATCAGCCCATTGAATTAGCTCGTTCTCTCTCAAGCCTTTTTGATAAAAAGAAGCCCCTGTTTGATAATAGTTGGTATCGAGCATTATTTTGGAAACCAACTCTACACCAAATCTATCATAAGGAAATTTTCCACAGTCACGCGGATCTGAATGTTTTAATATCTTGTGGTAATAACGTTGCTTATTATAAAAATATAAAATATCTGTAGAACTTCTCTTGTCTAATACAATACTACGGTATAAGTCGCTATCTATCAAAATATTTTGCGCACCGACTTCATCATAAGGTACTTTTAAAAGTTCATTAAAAAAGCCTCGTATCTGCCCTCTTGCTATATTATCCTCCAGAACAAATAGAATATCTTTGCAAGCACTATGTTCTTTGATAATTCTATGCTGCATATTAATGATATGCCCTATCGTACTCGAGCCACCATTCGGATTGACAGCAAACACGTAAAAACTCTCCCTATTGTCTGCCAAATTGAATTTCTCTTTCAAAATGTGATACAAGGAGTCTGAATCCTCAGCTTGCAAGTGATTGGATATAAGTAGGAATGCAAAAAATAAGAAAAATATTTTTTTTGTCATGGTTTTGTTTTAGCATTTTAAGATTACAAATATATTTTAGTATTGCATAAATACTCACTTTTACAATACTTTTCTATAACGCAATATAGTATTTTGATATTATAAAATGTTAGAAAATTGATTATTTAGCTTAATTAGACATCATAGGTATAAAACCAATTTCTGGCTTACGTCCTTCACTATCATAATAAAAACTCAAAAAAACATCAAAATTTACAAAAAATATACCTGTAAATTTCTTTTTCGTTGTATATCTTTCTAAATCAGAATATTTAAACTTTTGTTTTTTAGATTTTAAGTCATATTCAATTATATGAATATAGCTTTTATTTTCTTCTTCTACTTTCTTTTGATAACAAAGACGTAATAGCTCATTATCGTTGTCTATGATAAAATCACGTACAACATAAAAGTCTTTAAACACACCTTTATGGGCAAGTGAGTAATCCGCAGTATGTGCATCTTCTATATTGAGCTTATACTTTTTCTTTTTATGCCAATGCTCTAATTCATCTCCAACAACAAACATGAAATAGTCGCCATGCATTATTGTAGTATTAACGGGCACTTTAGGATTTTGAGTACTCATTTTAGAATATTTTACTTTTTTTTGTGGTTTTTCAAAATAAAGTCCAGTTTTTTTGTGTTTAAATTTTAAAGCAAATACATTGTTCTTTTTAAATTTATACTGTTCCCAAGTCCGTTTTTCAGACATAAATATATTCCTAAAATAAAAATTGTCATCCACTTTTTTAAGCAACTTGGAGCTTACTGAGTAGCCCGCCTCAAAAACATTATCTGTAAATACCGGATAAAACTTAACAAAATTATTTTGATAAAACACTACAACATTATAGTCCTGACGGTATCTTTCCTTTTCATTACCATTTTCAGTCAAACGTTCTATCCAAGTAGTTGAGACGCTTATAAAAAGAGTGTCTTCTGAAACAATACAGTTGTTTATTGTATATATTGGCTTATTTTGTTTTGATGCAGTTTTAATCCAATCGTCATAGTACTCTTTAGCTCGCTTACCATGATGAGCTTCATAAATTTCAAATAATACATCAGCACTTACAGCAGGTGTTTTATAAGCTACTTCTTCATAGTGAGGGCAATAATAAAAACTATCGCCTGATTCGTTTATTGCGTAGAACGCTTTATCCGTGTATTGAAGGCTACGGATACCCTCTAACTCAAAAATTTGTTTATTAATTTTACGAACTCCAATGACTAAGTTAGCAAGGTATTTATAATACTCATCGGTAAAATCCTTGAATACACCTTCTGAAAGTACCTTTTCATGATGATAGATATGAAAAGTGGACATAAAACTTGGACTAAGTGCCTGATGCAGTGAGTCAGAGGAGATAATTTCTACATTAGCCAAAAGTGCTTGATTGTTATCTATATAGTTTCTAATAGTTTTAGTAGCTTTTAAGTCTTCTTCTATTACAATTTTTTTAGATATTGGCTCAATATCTAATTTTATTAGTTTTCTAAAAAAACGATACAATTGACACAATCTTGGCTTTGAAAACGGATATAAAATATCAAGCCATCATCTCTATTAGCTTGCGAGTAAGCAGTCGTAACAGTTGAAAAAAAAGATAATACACAAAATAAAATAGCAAATACGGTCTTCATAATTAGATAAAAATTAAGGTTGGTGATAAAATAGCCATTTATGAAATCTTAGACTCATAAATGGCTATTGTACAAAATCTAAGTTGCAGGATTAGCACTAGTCTATACTAATACCAGAATATGTCCAAATTACTAAACTACCTTGTTGTACTGGAACTGGTGTCGGAACTAGGCTGCCAGGGTTTGCAGAATTCCTAACAGTTATAGGAGGAAGTGGTATATTTTTATCCCCACGGAGATAAGTGGTAAACTTAATGTAAGTACCTTTTGCATCCGCTCCACTCTCGGTAGAATAACAAGCACCAGCCTGTCCTTCGCATAACATTCCGACAATTCCACCCGTCACGGTGGTACCTTCGTAAATACCAACAGTCTCTGTGGTAGTCTTTTTTTCCTTAGGTTCTTTTTCACCTTCTGAACCTACGTTAGCAAAAGAAGAAGTAGTACTACAAAGCAACAAGCAGCAAAACACCACTCCAAATATAACAAAAAATCTGTTCATAATAAAATAAATTTAAGATTATCAAATCAATTTATGCAAGTTTAAAGAAAATGACTTTGCTATTTTTATATCTCGTCATATAGATAGCAAAGTGCTGTTGTCATAAAGTTATAGTCTATAGCCTAAGGTAATATGATATTTCTCTCAA
>JAFIER010000149.1 GCA_020832465.1 Bernardetiaceae bacterium | reverse complement strand
GATTATAGAGCCGTGTAGCAACTTTTAAATTTTTTTTTTAATTTTACAAGTGATAACAAGGCGAAAAGCAATATTGATGTTAGCCATTTCATACCAATATACATTTTTCCATAATTTGGTGGGGCAAACCCCATAGGCTATGGAAAAATGAGCTTAGAAATAACATTTCTCTGAGACATGTTATTTCTGGCCACTGAATGTCTCGTAGTATGGAGCGATTTAAATCGCACAAAAGCTATCAATGATTTTAAGTTGTTTAAAGCTCAAGTTGCAAATACTTTTGTATCTTTGTAAGTGGTGACTCAAGCCCATAAGCTTACTCAAGGCACAAATATTGAGTAATTCCTTTCTGACAAACAAAATACCAATCAATAGGCTTTATTTAGAATACTTATAAGCATTTTATTCGTAGTGCTATAAGCGCACTCAATAAAAATACCGTGCAAATTTTCGACTTTTTACAATCTAATTTGCATTCACACAACAAATAAAAAATTTTATTTTTATAAAAAACAAGCACTCTATCATGTTAGTAACAAAACGAAACGGTAGCCAAGAAGAGGTCGATATGCGTAAAATTACAGTGCGCATCAAAAGACTTTGCAAAGGCTTAGATACTGACCACGTCAATCCCAGAGATATTACTTATAAAGTACTGGCTGGGATTTATAACGGAGTAACTACCGTAGAGCTCGATAACCTCGCCGCCGAAACCGCCGCTACTATGGCAACGCATCACCCTGATTATGCCATTTTAGCCTCAAGAATTGCCGTTTCTAACCTACACAAAGAAACAAGCGATTCTTTTTCGGATACGATGAAGCAACTCCATAGCTACGTAAACCCTAAAAATAATCAAGTCGCACCGCTTATTTCTGAAGAGGCTTTTCAAGTCATTCAGAAATATGCGCACATACTAAACCAAGCTATAGACTACAAAAGGGATTTTCAATACGATTATTTTGGATTCAAAACCCTCGAACGCTCTTATCTTTTGCGTATCAATGGTAAGATTATAGAACGCCCGCAACACATGATTATGCGTGTAGCCGTAGGTATCCACATGGAAGATATAGATGCTGTAATCGAGACTTATAATCTGATGTCGGAAAGGTGGTTTACGCACGCCACACCTACGCTTTTTAATGCCGGCACGCCAAAGCCACAAATGTCTTCTTGCTTTTTGCTTACCATGCAAGACGACTCCGTCGATGGCATATACGATACGCTTAAGCAATGTGCTAAAATATCGCAAACTGCGGGCGGCATAGGCCTCTCTATTCATAATATCAGAGCTACGGGGTCATATATCAGAGGCACAAATGGTACTTCAAACGGTATTATTCCGATGCTTAAGGTTTTTAATGATACCGCACGCTATATAGACCAAGGGGGGGGAAAGAGAAAAGGCGCATTTGCTATCTACCTCGAGCCTTGGCACGCCGATGTTTTTGATTTTTTAGATTTGCGTAAAAACCACGGAAAAGAAGAAAACCGTGCCAGAGACTTATTCTATGCACTCTGGATATGCGACCTCTTTATGAAGCGAGTTGAAAACGACGAAATGTGGTCGCTTTTCTGCCCTAATGAAGCACCCGGACTGGCTGACTGCCACGGAGACGAGTTTGAAAAACTTTATACAAAATACGAAAATGAGGGAAGAGCAAGAAAGCAAGTACGTGCCCAAGAGCTTTGGTTTGCAATTCTGGAATCGCAAGTAGAGACTGGCACACCCTATATGCTATATAAAGACCACGCCAACAAAAAATCTAACCAGCAAAACCTTGGTACCATAAAATCCTCGAACCTCTGCACTGAAATCATTGAGTACACAGCACCTGATGAAGTAGCGGTTTGTAATTTGGCTTCTATCGCGCTTAATAAGTTTGTCGTAGATGGAAAGTTCGACCACAAGCTACTTTATAAAGTTACACGTGTCGCTACTAAAAATCTTAACCGTGTCATAGACCGCAATTATTACCCCGTGCCCGAAGCCGAAAAATCTAATATGCGTCATAGACCTATTGGGCTTGGTGTGCAGGGACTTGCCGATGCTTTTATTTTGATGGGATATGCTTTTGATTCTGAAGAAGCGCGTCAGCTCAATAAAGAAATTTTTGAGACTATTTATTATGCTGCTGTTACTGAATCCGCTGCATTAGCAGAGGCAGAAGGCACTTATGAAACCTACAAAGGCTCGCCTATTTCTAAGGGTATTTTTCAATTTGATATGTGGGGCATTACACCTGATTCCGGTAGATGGAATTGGGACGAATTGCGTCAGAAAGTGCGCCAAGTTGGTGTGCGAAATTCCTTACTTGTCGCGCCTATGCCGACAGCATCGACTTCGCAAATTCTTGGAAACAATGAATGCTTTGAGCCTTATACTTCGAATATTTATGTCAGAAGGGTGCTCTCGGGAGAATTTGTAGTCGTAAACAAGCACTTACTCAAAGACTTAATAGAGGCGGAGCTTTGGAATGAAGATATGAAAAACCGACTTATCGCTGCCAACGGCTCGGTGCAAGAACTCGATATCCCACAAAGGCTCAAAGACCTTTATAAAACTTCTTGGGAAATCTCGCAGCGCAGTATTTTGGATATGGCAGCCGACAGAGGGGCTTACATCTGTCAAAGTCAAAGCCTCAACGTACACATGCAAAATCCAACTTTTCAAAAACTCTCTTCTATGCACTTCCACGCTTGGAGGCTTGGTCTGAAAACGGGTATGTATTATCTGCGTACAAAGTCTGCGGCTGATGCTATTAAATTTACAGTAGATAAGCAAGCACTTAAAAATACGAATCAACCCAACGGACAAAGCAAAGTCTATAGTGATAGTCAATTGCAAACTGCTACAGCCACTACTGCCGTAGCAGGGGGCGAAAGCTGTTCGCTTGATGACGAAGATTGCTTGAGTTGTGGTAGCTAAGTATAATTACTGAAAAAAATTGCACCCTAAGGATTGTCAAAATCCTTAGGGTGTTTTTGTATGCTGACAGTGGCTCAAAGCTAAAACCCTTGGTTCGGAGATGATGGTAGCAAGGAAGTGCTAAAGCCCAATAACATTTCTTTGTTTTTCAACGTATGTATAGACAATCATACTACTATACATTTTTGCATAGCGTGGGGTTTGCAAACCCCACACTATGCAAAAATGGGCTTAGAAATAACATGTCTCAAAGAAAAGGTGTACGTCAAGTTGGTCAGTCGCTTAGGTAATTTCAGCACTAACAATTTTTCGCAAACTGTAGCCCGAAGCTCCAGCTTCGGAATTAGCCTACTTTTTAGCCGTCGTTGAGGTTTGAAACCCACAACGAGGGGGTTTTCTACAACGAAGCTGGAGCTTCGTTACTACAGGTGTGCGAATATTTAATATCTGGACTAAAAGAAATGTTATTGCTAGATGGAAAATCTATAGTAGTGTGACAATAACTCATTGTTTTTCACAACTTATAAAATCATGCAAAAAATTACATTTCTTTTCGTTTTTCTCTTTTTGATTTCTTTTTCGGCGCAAGCGCAAAGCACATGGCAGGAGCTCGATAGTATTGGAATTACCTTTTTGGAATCTCAAAAATTTCAGGAGGCAGATTTGGCTCTTAACCGTGCTTTGGTACTGGTGGAGCAGGAAGTCGGTAATCAAGATACGCTTTATGCTGACATATTGGAAAAATTATTAGTTTCTGCTTATTACCAAGGTAAATACCAACAAGCTACTGATTACGCCAAACAAGTAATTCAAGTTAAGGAAAAAGCATTGGGTAAAAATCATATAAAATATGCTAATTCTTGTAATACTTTAGCGGCTTTATACTACAGCCAAGGATTATATGCTGAAGCAGAACCGCTTTACATAGAAGCCAAAAAGGTTCGTGAAAAAACTTTGGGTAAGGAACACCCTGTTTATGCCTCGTCCTGTAACAACTTAGCAGTTTTGTATGAAAGTCAAGGGTTATATGCAAAGGCAGAGGCACTCTACTTAGAAAGCAAAGAAATTAAAGAAAAGTCTTTGGGAAAAGAGCATCCCGATTACGCAACTGCTTGCGATAATTTGGCAATATTATACGGAAATCAAGGCTTATACACCAAAGCCGAACCGTTCTATCTGGAAGCCAAAGCAATTCGGGAGAAAGCTTTGGGCAAGGAACATCCTCATTATGCCTCTTCTTGTAATAATTTGGCAGATATATATAATAAACAAGGCTTATACACTAAAGCCGAACCGCTCTATTTAGAAGCTAAGGCAATTCGTGAGAAAGTCTTTGGTAAAGAACACCCTAATTATGCCAGTTCTTGCAATGATTTGGCATCTTTATACGAAAGTCAAGGTTTATACGCCCAAGCCGAACTGCTTTACATAGAAGCTAAGAAAATTCTTGAAAAAGTCTTTGGTAAAGAGCACGTAAGTTATGCGACTGCTTGTAGCAATTTAGCTGTCGTTTATAACAGGCAAGGGCTTTATGCCAAAGCAGAACCCCTTTACATAGAGGCGGTGAGAGTTACAGAAAATATCTTGGGTAAGCAACATCCTAATTATGCAGGTTTCATTAGCAATTTAGCGATTTTATACATGAATCAAAACTTGTATGCTAAAGCCGAACCCTTATATATTGAAGCAAAGGACATCTTTAACAAATACTTAGGAAAGGCTCATCCCGATTATGCCAGTGCCTGTGGTAATTTGGCAATGTTATACGAAAGAAAAGGCTTATATACCAAAGCCGAACCTCTATATAGGGAAGTCATTGGCAATAAAAAAGAACAAATCAATAATTTATTACCCACATTTTCCGAAAAAGAACGCATTGCCTACCTTAAAAGTATTGAACACTTTTTCAGCAATTTTCAAGATTTTGCCATTGCTTATCATAAAGAAAACCCTAAAATAACCGACGAACTCTACAACCAAAACCTCTTCACCAAAAGCCTCATTTTCGCCTCTACCCAAAAAATGCGTCAGCAAATTTTGAGCAGTGGCGATAGCAGTTTGATACAAGATTTTGAAAGTTGGAAAAAACAAAAAGAGACATACAATAAGCTCATTCAACAACCCAAAGAAGAGCAAGAAAAAAGCGGTGTGAACCTCACTCAAATGGCATCAGACATCAACGAATTAGAAAAAAGCCTTTCCAAACGCTCTACCCTTTTTGCCGAAAAT
>JAFIER010000269.1 GCA_020832465.1 Bernardetiaceae bacterium | reverse complement strand
TATAACTAACAGTTCTGTCAGAACTGTTAGTTATATTTGTAAACACAATAATAGCTAACATAAAAAATCTTTGATATACGAATATTTCAGATTTAAATCAATTGTTTTGATATTTTTAAAATGCTGTAAATCAAGATTTAAAATTTCAAAAATTATTTTTTAGTATCTAAGGCCGTGATTTTAGCAAGACTTTTTTGACACAGACTATTTAAAACATAAAGATATTTTTATGTATTTATTGATGTTTTTTTTAAAAAAAAATTGCGAAAAAATTTGCAAATATAAATTTTGTGTTTTATGTTTGCAGTAGCAATCAGGTAAATGTAATGATTGATGCTTTTTTTATTAAATTTATTTTTATAATTTCAAAACCCGTAACATTATGTTTCCGTTTAACAAAACACAAAACACAAAACACACTAACCACTAACGGCTTGATGCTCCTTTTGCTCGCCGTGTTTGTTTTTGGGCTTAGTGGGTGTCAGGAGAAAGAAAACGAAGCAATTACGCCTGATGCTTCGGCATCTAATGAAAATGAAGTGGCTGTTAAAAGTGCTAATGCTACGCAAAATCAAATTTTTTATAATGGAAGTGTTATCACAGACGCTGATTATGAAGAATTATTGGAAGGCGATGTGGTTAGTATATTCGGGTTAGCTGACACATTTCACCTGTATGTATTTGATACGAATAGTGAGGCTATCTCTTGGGCAAGTGAATTTGGACAAGACGCAGATGCCCTAATCAAAGAGATGGAAGTAGCTGCGCTACTCGGAGAATTTGCGGAAGCTAATGATACAGAAGCAGATTTTGAGCTTATAGGTCAAGTCCCCACTTCATTCCATAACTATATGAAAAGTGTTTATTTAGAACACTACGGCGTAGATATTGATATGCTTAATCGGATGCGGTTGGAAGCAGGAGGATTTCTTTACTCAGGCTGTTATTGGACTGGTACTAATTGGCTTATTACTTTCTCTTTACCTTTCTTAACTGCATTAGATAAGCAAATATCATCTTTTAGTATTGTACATATAGGTCCCATAGGTTTTCATGAGAAGCGTTTTTTTAGAGGTAATCGTCTATGGATAACGCCTTTTGGCTCAGCAGGAGCATTTCAAGTGTCTTTTTGCAATCCACCACATACAGCTTGGAATAATCGCGCCCGTTCTGTTTCTAAACCTACTTTTTAAAAGTACAGGTCCTATCAGCATTAATAATTCTACTAAAATTACTAATACTGATAGCTAAAACAATCTAAGTATTGTCTATAATACATCAAAGATGAAACTATACTTATCAATTATAGCCTGTTTGTTTTTATTTTTTTCAGAAATAAAATCAGTAGCACAAAATATGGACTCCTTGAAAGTGAACCAAGATGCTATCTATTTTGATGAAAAATCCTTTTTTATAGGACACTTTGGTCATCTTATTTTTGCTAACATTACCAAAAATCCGTATTGGGGTGATAGTCATTATTTAGGCTGGACAGGATTTGTAAATATGGGCAAATATATTGTTCCTCGTTATGCTGCACGTTTGGATTTGCAATACCATATTTTAAATGGGAAGATTGCAAGTTTTCCTATACAACAGGTAGGTTATGGAATTGCGCTAAGTCATCAATATCAGGTCTTCAAAAGATTGCGAACAGGATTTTACGTAAGACAGGGTGTTAGTTTATTTCACTCATATTTTAGTAAAAAAGATGAGATTTTAAAGCAAGTAAATTATCGTAAGTATGAAGTAATATTTATGAGTTTTACATTAGGTTTTGAAAGCCCACTCTTTCGAAAGCAGGGCATTGATAACCTTTATTTAAACACTGAGTTTGGTTACCTATTCAGTCCAACACAAGGCATGAGTATAACTGGTTTTCCAATTAGTTTTGGTTTGCACTATTATATCAAACACAAAAAAATAACTATTTCAAAATGAATAAATTAGCTTTTTTTATATTATTATTGATGGTTAGAGCACACGGTGCATCAGCACAATTTAATACAGTGCCAGAAAATTTAGAGCGCAAAGGAAAATGGGTAGGCGGAGCTTCTTTGCATTATTATGACGATGATTTGACTACACAATACTCACCCGAGTGGTATCGTAGCTTATCGTTGCATGTGCGAGGAGGAAGGTATGTCTCCAATCGCTTTGTTTTAGGTATGGCTTCGTGGCTGATTTATCAATTCCCTGACCGCAATAGAAACAGCATGGCAACTATTATAGGACCTTATGCTACCTATAATTTTCTTTTTTTGCAATTTTTGCCTATGTATGCGGAATCAGGATTACATTATTCTAACTATTGCTTTCGAGAGTTTGAAATTACAAATGATAAAAGCCTCTTCGCACAAGCTGGTTTGGGTTTGAATCCTAAAATTGGACAAAAACAACGCTGGGGTTTAGACATTGCTTTTCATCAGTACTTTACGCTGTCTTGTAATGACTGTACGCAGGGCTTACTATTTTATCGTATTGGTATAGATTGGATATTTTAAAATAGAATTATCATTTTTTAGACAATCGCTAAAACAAATTTTTCATATAAAAAATCACGAATACCCTGAAAAAATTATAATTATTATTCTGTTTTTTAATTCAGATATTGCTTATATCTGCTGCTTGGGCGCAAGAGGATAGTGCTTCCAAGGCCTGGCAGATTGGTCTTAACATCGCACCTGAGCTTAGCTCTTCCGAGTTATTCATATACCGTCAAGACGAAATGCCAGAATATACCAATCGTGTACGTCCATTTTTAGGATACCAAATAGGTTTATCTGCATTCAAGCCACTCGGTTCACGGTTACAGTTAAATGTTGGATTAGGTTACAGTCGTGGTGAATATGAAAAAGATACTTATCATGCTGTTGTATTAGATAATGTTGGAAATGAAGTAGTTAGAGGTGGGTTGCAACGTAGTTTCTTTTTTCAGGAGGTAGCACTACCCGTTGCTATATACTTCGAATCTGCAAAAAAACCTGTAGGCAAATTATTTACATTTGCCTCTTTAGGTACTGAGTTACGTTATGCAATTACATTACGTGTTGAAGACACTTACACTGGATTTTCACCTGACATAGAACCCGGCTCTGCTTACCATATATATAGTTCCAATCGATTAAGATTCAATTTTACTATGGGGGCTGGAGTCGGTTATCAAGTTAGTAAATCATCAGCCATTCGTATTGAGCCCAACTTACGATTTACACCGCTCAAAATGAATGAGTTTAACCGAGTAGTCCCACGAAGTACTATGCAGTTGCGTTTTACATTTACGCACAACATAGGGAAATAAAATTCTTTTTATATTCTTAACCTCGTTAAGAGCTTAGAAAACTAAAAGCGTGAGGCTTAAACGCAGTATATGGGTTCATAGTGGGACACTACGAACAGATGAAATTGTTTTTTTTACTGTAGCCACGAAGCTCCAGCTTCGTGCTATATATTAAAAAGTCATAAATAACATTTCTGCCAGAAATGTTATTTATGACTTTTTTCAACTCCTTTATTCAATTAAAAATCAGCTACTTAATAAGCCTTCTCAAAAAAATCAAAAAAAAACTTCGAAAAAGCTGGTTGCAAATCGCACCCTCAAACATTAAGAGATAAGCCCACGATTTTAATCGTGGAAAAGCGTGTTTGGTGCGGACACCCAACACGGCGAGATTTCGCTTTCGTGTGGGCAGTTCACACCTCACATACTCACATTTACTTTTTTCTAAGGCTATTTAATAGTTTTTTTGCACAAATTTTACAATTATAACTAACAGTTCTGTCAGAACTGTTAGTTATATTTGTAAACACAATAATAGCTAACATAAAAAATCTTTGATATACGAATATTTCAGATTTAAATCAATTGTTTTAATATTTTTTTTAAGAACTGTAAATCAGGTTTTAAAATCATAAAAATACTTTTTTAGTATCTAAGGCTTTGATTTTAGCAAGCTTTTTTTCACACATTCTATTTAAAACATAAAGATATTTTTATGTATTTATTGATATTAAAAAAAATTGCGAAAAAATTTTCAAATATAAATTTTGTGTTTTATGTTTGCA
>JAFIER010000265.1 GCA_020832465.1 Bernardetiaceae bacterium | reverse complement strand
ACGCCGTATCAGTTTGCTGGGAATCGCCCCATTATAGCTATTGACCTTGATGGATTAGAGCCATTAGATGTTAATGGTAAAATAACGGGAGACCCTAATGAGATACACAGTTATAGAGTACAACCTGGGCAAGGTTTTACACAAATCTCAGAAGATTTAGCTAAAATTGGTTATGTTTTAGACTGGAAAAGCATTGTGATGCTCAATCTAGAATACGTTAGTCACTTTAAGCGCGATGCCATGAATAAATGGGATTATAGGCATACAAAGCTAAACATGAACCCTGGTAATGTGCTTAATCTTGTACCTCTTATAAAAGAAACAGGGCTTACGCAAGAGCCTCAGCTCGTACCAGAAGGCGGTTTTTCCGACAAAAATGGGGTTGTATTAACAACCTTACAAGGTAACAACAATGACCCTGGCGGTAATTCAGGAAGTGGTGCAAATACGATGAACATAGACAATGGCTGGTTTGGTTGGCTTGCTAATATTTTCCCTGGTGCAGCTGCCCCCCCTACCGTAGGTGGTGAATTATTACAAAATAAAGAATTCAGAGAAGAAGTGACATGGCGCAAAGTTAATGAATCAACTAAGCCACCAGAAATCGCACCTAATAGGAAAAAAAGGGAGGATAGGTTATTCAATAAATATATTCCCAACGATAGTCGTGGACGTGGTAGCCTGCACGGAGATGTTAATACTGAGGGAGATTCAATTTTTTATATGTTCCGCCCAGATAAAAATGGAAATAAATGGCGTGTGTCTGAAACGGGACCTAATCTTAGCGACCCTATAAAAGTGGAGAAACTTAAAACCAAATAAAAACCAAACTTATTACATTTTTTGTATGAAAAAATATTTTTTATTTTTCCCATTTATTGTGATTATTTTTTCTTGTAATCAAAACGAAAAAATGGAAGAGCATTATATATCTTATGATGGATATGATTCTGTAAAATTGAGGTATAACAAAGAAAGAATTTATCTTTATAGATTAAAGGACAATAAATCCGAATATTTTTTATATGGAACACAAGCTAATCATGCAGATAGTATGCTTTATAAATTTTATGAAAATGGTGATACTGCAGTGATAGCAGAATATAAAAATGAAGTTAAACATGGGAAAGAAATATCCTACAGGAAAGCAGAAGAGGGGGGGGACATTTTTTCTATTTCTAACAACTATAACAATGTGCCTCGAGGTGAGCAAATATATTTCCATCGGAATGGGAAAATAAGCCATAGAACCTATCTATTACCATTTCGTAATAATACAACCTTAGGCTACATACAATATCTTTATAATTATCTTGAAGATGGTCAGCTTAATGTTATGCATGATAGTTCTTTCATTAACTATATAGACTTCAGTATAGATACAATTTCTAAGTCAGAGATAGAAAAAGTATCAGCCATTGATGTTAAGTTTTTTGATAAATGCTTTGTAAGTGGAATGGACGAAGGTACAGCATTTAGTAAAGACTTTTGGGGATTTCGTCTTGATAGTGTACAGTTTATCACGGGGGATTTAGGACCATTTTTTGAGTTACGAGACTCCTCGGATATGGCAAATGCCTTCAAAGTACACAAGGCTACATATCTGGATAAAAACAAAAAGTATTATCAGATAAGGGGCAGGATTGACCGTAGAGAGGAGGTCGAGCGTTGTATTCGTAAGGGTATCGAGGTGGATACAATTCGTGGTTTTGTGCGTGGTTTCGTACTTGAGGGCTCTCAAGTTGTATCCGATACTTTGCATCCTTTCGAGCATTTTTTGTATATCAAAGATTGAGTTTTTTCCCTTCCTCTTTGTCAGCATCAAGATTCACAGGATTCTAGGATTTACAAGATTGCCTTAATCCTGTTCATCTTTGAATCCTCAAAAATTCTAATTCAGACAATTTTTTAGGCAGTTTATTCGTTATAATTATCGAGCAGACGGCTCGCTTAGTCTCGGCGACGGATTACTACCCCTTTGGTATGGGAATCCATTCCAGAAGCTGGCAGAGTGAGGGGTATAGGTTTGGGTTTAATACCCAAGAAAAAACACCCGAAATTGCTCCCGATACTTATACCGCAGAGTTTTGGCAGTATGATAGCAGGGTGGCGAGGAGGTGGAATGTAGATCCCGTTTTTGTGGAATGGGAGAGTTCGTATGCGGTCAATCGTAATAATCCGATTGGGTTTGCTGACCCTTTTGGGGATTCTGGTGAAATTACAATAGATAAGAGTAATAAAAAAATTACAATATCTTCGCACCTTGTATTTTACGGGACTAAGGCAGATACCCACGCAAAAAAGGCTTATAATAACATTGTAGAGCAATGGACAGATTACAGTTTTGATAATGGCTGGACGGTTAGCTTTGATATTAGCATGGAAATTGTTGATGAAAAAACTGTTTTAGAAATGGCAAATAAAGACAATGGTGCTTTAAATAATTATATTAGAATAGAGGACACTAATCGAGCAGAGAAGGTCGAGACAGAAAATGGTGATGCAATGGTATCTTTAGTTCCTGAATTAGGCGGTAAATCAGGCTTTTGGCTCACAGGAGATATTGATAAAGGCAATACTGCCGCACATGAATTTTCGCATTTATTAGGTTTAGCTCATTGTCCTGACTTGGCTAGGAATTGCTATAAAGCGGCTACTGCAACTACAGCTGGTATTGTAATACAGCATGATATAAGATATGCAGATATAGAACCTCGCATTGTTACGGAAAGTGCAGTCAGAGAAGCAATTGGTTATATAAATCGTAATAAATTTGAAAAAGAAAGTAGTTGGTTTGGAAAAACAACTAATAAGATTGGATTAACTAATAAATCCGTTTATAGTTGGGGAAACTTTAATAAAAATGATGAGTACAGTTTACGAATATATAATAAATCTGGCGGTTATATAATGGGTAAAAGTTTTAAATACGATAAACAAACAAAACAAATGGTAACTGGAGATAGCTATGAATTTAAATCTAAGTCTAACTGATTGTCATTTTTTGATGTAATATATTTTCAATTTTACAACTTAAATTAAAAATGGATACAAAAATAATAATTATACTTATAATTATACTCATTACTACTGCTTGTAAGCAAGAATCTGAAAAAAAAGAGGTCCTGCAGGTTGAAATCTCCTATACTCAAAATGAACTTGATAGTTTATCCTTTAAATGGAAGGAAGATAGCGCAAGTTCATTAGGATACCGGAAACGAGAAAATGCTTATCTTATGTTTGCTATGCTTCGTAATATTTATGATAAAGTAGATAGCTCGAAGGTTATAAGATACTTTGGTTGTCCTGATATCAGGAATAAGTATATTAGTGAAAACACAAAACGTATTAGTTACCAATATTGCGTAGCTTTAGAGAACCCTTGTTATAGTTATATTTCTTTGCATTTAGATGCTGGTAAAGATTCAGTAATTTATATGCACCAATTTATTCACTAACAAGTCTATCAAGTTATCTAAGGTTGAGCAGAATCTACGAACTCTCGAACCATTTGGGCAATGTGTTGGTTACGCTCACAGACAATATCGAGCAGACGGCTCGCTTAGTCTCGGCTACGGATTACTACCCCTTTGGTATGGCAATCCATTCCAGAAGCTGGCAGAGTGATGTGTATAGGTTTGGGTGTAATGTCAAAGAGGACGACAACGATGTCGGCGATATACAAGACCACGGATTCCGTATTTATAATAAAGCTATCGCTCGCTTTTTGTCCGTCGACCCGCTTGCGCCAGATTATCCGTGGTACACGCCGTATCAGTTTGCG
>JAFIER010000243.1 GCA_020832465.1 Bernardetiaceae bacterium | reverse complement strand
TTGTGTAATAAGAACCAGTGCTTTCTTATTATGTTTCATACTACTATACATTTTTGCATAGCGTGGGGTTTGCAAACCCCAAGCTATGCAAAAATGAGCTTAGACCTGTCATTTTTTGATGGAAAATGTCTATTAGTATGATCATTTTTCAAACACAAAAAAAAACGCAATCGTTCGTAAGCTACTCAGTATTTTAGCTTTAAAACTTAGCCAGTAAAGCCATGATAAAATTTCGCCCTGCGCCCGAAATGCCCGAGCTATAGGGACGATAGCGACGGTCGGTGATGTTTTCAAGTCCACTACTTAGGCTTAATTTTTCTGTAAAATTATAGCGTACTTTGAAGTTCAGGGTGTACCAAGCGGGTGCGTAGGTATTGCCATTGGCATCTAAAGCGTAGATTTCGGTTTTTCCTTGCTCTTCGAAAGCTAAATTTTCATGTTTGCGTTCGCCTTGATACACGGCATAACACTGCCACTCCAGTTTTTTGTATTTGTAGCGCAATCGAGAAACTCCGAACCAAGGCGGTGCATGGCGCGAAGCACTTACACTTCCATCATCGAGCTCTTCACGTCCTTCTTGATAATTAAAATCTGAAGTAAAGGAAAAGCCTATGGGCAATTTCACCTCTACACCCAACTGTAAACCATAGACATTGGCAGTTGCAGCATTTTGAATCGCTTGCACACGGCTCATGACATCGTCGTAAAGAATGCTATCTTGTCCATTAAGCGAGAAGTTTCGCCTTACAAGTGCATTTTGTAGTTGCGTGTAATACACACTCAAATCAATTTTTACGACTTCGGCAAAAATTTTGGCAATATTCAAATCTATATTATAGGCATATTCGGCTTGCAAATTGGGGTTCGGAATTGTAACGGCACCGGGTTCTGAATCAAAAATTTTTCCGATGTCATCAACATTGGGCGCACGAAATGCTGTGGCGAAATTGGCACTAAAAACCCAGCTCTCCGATGGGCGATACACCGTCCCTAAGCTACCCGTAAAACCGCCCTCTCGAAGTGTAGCCTCGTCGCCAAAAGGCAAGTTATAAATTTCATTATCAAAGCGTGCGTCAATAGCTGTTTGATTATAGCGCAAAGCCATTTGTAGAAGTAGTTTATCCGAAAATTTATGTTGGTTGTTGAGGTAGATACCCAATGACTGCCAGCCTGCTTGTGGATAGCGAGGTACGCCAGCTGTGATTACTCCCGTGCGGATGTCTTGCTCTGTGCCTATGGAGTGCACTTCATTATATACATATTCAGCGCCATAAAATAGCGTATTTTGGGGTGTAATTTTTTTTGTAAAATCTATATTTGCTGAAAAAGCCTCTACATTTTCCTCTCTGATGCGGCGATTATTACGGTTGAAAGTGCGGTCTATGCGGCTCTCGCCGAATGATTGGTGTGCTAAGCGAATATTGAGGCTTTCATATAAAAAACTTTGATTTTGATGACTGATTTGTAGGTGGTTCATTAGCCATTTTTGCGGTCCGTAATCCCACTCTCCATACCTTGGGAGTCCGTTTTGCATGCGATTGTGCCTATCATATCTGCCGTAAGATGAGGTTTCGGAATAGTGGAAAGCATATTGTAAATCCCAGTTTTCAGATGGCTTAAAACGTACTTTTTGCATCATATTGATTTGAGAATAAGCCGAGGGCACTTGCAACAAGGGGTCGCTTTGCGCCACGACCCTATCAACACTATCTTGACGCTGCACGTGAAAAGGGCGCACATAATCCTGCGGGCCGTGGTTGCCCTGCCTCAAATGGTCGAAATCAAAAGAGCTAAAGCTACTGACTAATGCCCATTTTTTCCAACCGATATTGACATCAAAATGTCCTGTTTTTTCTTGATTAGCAGATGAGTAGCGTGCGGAAGCTTTTCCTTTTATAAGTGGCTCATCGCTTTGCGCTAACTCTGGCGTAAGTGTGCGAAAGCTCATTACTCCCCCAATCGCATCGCTGCCATACATCGTAGAGCTGGGGCCGAAGAGCACCTCCGTACGTTCGATAGCAAAGGGGTCTAAAGATATGACATTTTGAATATTGCCACTTCTGAAAATAGCAGTATTCATACGCACACCGTCTATGCTATAGAGTAAACGATTCGTAGAAAAACCACGTATCATGGGGCTTCCGCCTCCTTGTTGGCTTTTTTGTATGAATACTTTACCCGATATGCCCAGCAAGTCGGCAGTAGTTTGTGGATTTTGTAAAGCCACTTCTTGTGGGGATATACTTATAATTTTAGCGGGTACATCGCTCGATGCTTGCTGCCAGCGGGTAGCCGATACGACGACTTCATCTATCATCAAAAATTGAGACTCAAGAAGCACTACAAAGCTGCTTTTTTCTAAATCTTCAAAACTCAATATCGCTTTTTTGTAGCCTAAAATATCAATTTGAAACATTCTGCTTTTATCCAAGCCCGATATATCTGCCTGCCCTTGCTGATTGGTTAGTACAAAATTACGGCCATCTTTGTTGCCTACCATTACCATTTCGATAGGCTCTCCCGTTTTTTTATCCTGAACCATAAGGGTTTGGGCTTGCACAATAAAGGGCAGGCACAGGCTCAAAATAAGCCATGCGATGATTTTCATAAAAATTTGGTTTTTGAATTTGTAGTGTATTAGAGATTATTTAGAGTCCAGCAACAGCACTAACAGTTCTTCAAGAACTGGTTAGTGCTGCTGGCAAGATGCTTAACTTCCTGCTTTTAAATTCCTTTTAAAAGCTCTTTTGCACTTTCATAAATATGCGTACCGGGCTTATCGCCACCAATCATTTGTGCAATTTCTTGCACACGCTCGTCGTCTGAGAGACGGCGGATTTTGGATATGGTGCGCTCGTTAGAGAGGTCTTTATAGACGTAGTAATGCGCTTCACCTTTGGCAGCAATTTGAGGTAGATGGCTGATTGTCAGCACTTGATGCGAGCTTGACATATCGTGAATCATTTTTCCCATTTTGAGTGCAATTTCTCCCGAAACGCCTGTATCAATTTCATCAAAAACAATGGTTGGCAATGCAATATGCTTTGCCAAGCGATATTTGATACAAAGCATAAGCCTCGAGAACTCACCACCGGAGGCGACTTCACGCATAGGTTGCATACGCACCCCTTGGTTGGCAGAGAAATAAAACTCAATTTCATCTGCACCTAAGGGTGCAAACTCAATTTCACGCATTTGAATTTGAAAACGCGCCTGTGGCATGCCAAGTTCTTTGAGTAGTTCGCCAATTTCAGTTTCTGTATCGGGTATAGCTTGCTGGCGTTTTTGTCGTAGGTCTTGGGCTGCTTTTTTTAAGTGCGTTTCGGCATCTGCAAGGGCTTTTTGGCGTTGGGCTAAGGCTTCATCGAAGTTTTCGACTTGCCCAACTTTTTCTTCCAAATCATTGCGAATAGCGATAAGCTCCTCGAGTGTTTCGACGTGGTGCTTGCGCTCGAGGTCGTAGAGTAAGTTCAGGCTATGACGAATTTTTTCAGCAGCTTCCTCGTCGGTATCGATATTTTCAAACTCGCTTTCAATTTCGGAAGCGATGTCTCTAATCTCTATAATAGCACTTTGCAAACGTTCATAAAGCGCATTGTACTCTTCTGAAAAATTCCGGGCTTTGCCCAGTGCATTCGCTGCTTCTTGTAATATCATATCTACGGAAAACTCATCGTCAGTCAAGGCTTTATTGCTACTTTGCAAACTTTGTTTGATAAGCTCGACGTTCTCAAGACGCTCGAGTGTCTGTTCCATATCTGCTTGATCGAGCGCATCTAAGTTAGCTCTATCCAACTCTTCCCACAAAAAGCGATTATAATCGTGTGCTTTACGCAATTCATTAGCATCTTTTTGTAATTTTTGAAAGGCTTGTAGGGCTTGTTGATAGGTTTTAAAACAGCTTTGGTAAGTTTTTAGCTCCGCTTCGACATTGGCATAGGCATCGAGCACTTCGAGCTGATATTCATTAGAGGTGAGGCGCAAGGTATCGTGCTGAGCGTGAATATCCATTAAACGCACACCAATTTTTTTGAGCGACTCAAGACGCACGGGCGTATCATTGACAAAAGCCCGAGAGCGTCCGGAGGGGCTAATCTGCCGACGGATAAGACATAGCGGTTCGTACTCTAAATCTTCAGCATCGAATATGCTTTTTAGATTGTATTGCGAAAGCTCAAAAAGCCCCTCTACAATACAATTTTCTCCCTCTTTGAGCAAAACTTTCGTATCAGCACGCTCGCCAGTAAGCAAACCCAGCGCACCCCTTAAAATAGACTTACCCGCACCCGTTTCGCCAGTGATGACATTCAAATGCGCTGAAAAATCAATGCCTAACTCTTCAATTAAAGCATAATTACGGATATATAAACGTCGCAGCATAAAAATGCACTATTGTGTTTGAATAAATAAAAATCTGTATAACAGACCTTAGTCTGTATAGCAACTACAGACACAGCCTAAAGGCTATGCTACAAAGGAAGCATACAACGCAAAAGTAAAAAGGTTTTTTGAAAACTCTATACTCAAAGAGGATTTTTATTGATTTTATTTGCAATAAGGGGTTTTGAAAAGCGAGCATAGCCCTATTTATTGAATATTATTTGTTTTCAAAGCGTGGAAAATTTTGAAAAAACCTGTGGATTGCTTACTTTTGGTACAAAAAAAGTGCGAAATGAATAGACATACCATAAACTTTGCTTATTGGATTCTGATAATTACTTTGTTATGCACGCTAAACTCCTGCAAAACAGGTGAAAAAAAAGTGCAACAGGCATTAGCAGAGTCCTCCGAAAACCAAGTTCCGACGCGAGAAAAAATTGTAGGTTTCGAGCCCGAAGAGGAAAAGCCCGAGTGGCTTTCGCCCCCAAGCCCGTACCGTCCGGCTTATGAGCGACATTTTGAACTCCTTAACACACGCTTAGATTTATCTTTTGATTTTGAAAAGCAGCAAGTGCGCAGCAATGCTTTGCTTACGATGCGTCCTTATTTTTATCCACAAGATAGAATTAAGCTCGATGCTAAAGCAATGGATATTTATCGAGTTTTGTTGCTCAAAGATAAGCAAACTGATTCTTTGCGCTATGCCTATGACGGCGTTACGCTCGAGATTTTACTCGATACAATATACGACAAAGAGCAAGTTATACAGATAAGCATCGATTATACCAGTAAGCCTAAGCGGGCTATGGACGAGCTACAAAGCGATGAAATTAAAGAGCAAGGTTTGTATTTTATCAACCCTACGGGATATTATCCAAAGCGTCCTACACAAGTTTGGACGCAAGGTGAGACAGAAGACAACTCTGTTTGGTTTCCCACTTTTGACAAACCCAACATCAAAACGAGCTTAGATATTTATCTTACTGTCCCTGATTCGTTCATAACCATATCTAATGGCAGGCTTGTCTCTTCTGAAAAAAATGGCAATGGCTTGCGCCGAGATTATTGGAAACAAGAAAAACCGCATGCACCTTATCTCACAGCTATTGTGATTGGTGATTTTGCGCATATTCAGAAAAAAACCTCGAGCGGTTTGCCTTTGAGCTATTACGTCGAGCCTGAATATGCAGAAGTGGCTGAGGCAGTTTTTGCCGAAACGCCACAGATGATAGATTATTTTTCCGAACTTTTGGATTTTCCTTTTCCTTGGGATAAGTATGCACAGGTGGTTGTGCGCGATTTTGTATCAGGGGCTATGGAAAACACAAGTATTTCTATTTTTAATGAATCATTACAAGTAGAGAGTCGGCAAGCACTTTCGGACTATAACTACGAGGGCATTATTGCGCATGAGTTAGCACATCAATGGTTTGGCAATGTGGTTACTTGTGAGTCGTGGGCAAACTTACCTTTAAATGAGGGCTTTGCCAAGTATTTTGAATATTTGTGGCAGGCACATCGCCATGGGGAGCGTGAGGCTGAAATTGAGCGTTTTGATGCGCGCAATGCTTATTTTTATGAAGCGATGTTTAAAAGAGAGCCTGCGATTCGCTATCATTATGCCGATAGGGACGATATGTTTGATAGCCATTCCTATGCTAAATCAGCCCTAATTCTGCATCTGCTCCGTCATGAGATTGGCGATGAGGCTTTTTTTGCTTCGCTTCGTTATTACCTAAAAAAACACGCCTATTCGAGCGTCGAGATTCACGATTTGCGCTTGGCTTTCGAGCATATTACAGGAAGGGACTTAAAACGCTTCTTTGACCAATGGTTTCTCCAGCGCGGCCACCCAGAGTTGCAAATGAGTTATACTTTTTCCGATAATCAAATTCAAGTTAGGATTCAGCAATTACAAGATAGCCGTTATACCCCTATTTACGAACTAAACACGCAAATTTTTTATCAAATTGGCGATAAGCAATACCATCAACCCATACAGATAAAGGGAGATAGTGCCTATTTTAGCTTTGAGGCAGCTGCTATGCCTGATTATGTAATCTTAGACCCTTATCGGTTGCTACCCGCCTACATAGACGAGACGCACGATTTGAGGGCTTATTTGGCAATGAGCCAGCTCGATGATTATTATTTATTGCAACAAGAGGCGATTAGCCAGCTTTCGTCTTATGTAGGTGATGAGCGTGTGCGTACGCAACTTTCCGCACTTTTAGGGCATGAGTTTTGGGCAATTCGCGAAAATGCAATGCGTAGCTTAGGCGAATATAAAGGACAGGATTTGGATAATTATTTGGCTCAAATCAAGGGTTTAGCATTTTCAGACCCTAACTCTACGGTGCGTGCTTCGGCTGTTGATATTGTGGCTTCTTTGCGCTACGATAGCGATTTTTTAGCACAAACGATGAAAGATAGTTCGTATTACGTAAAAAGTAACACGATTTTTGCCTATCTAAATCAAGAAGGCGAAGAGGCTTTAGATAAAATAGAACCATTAGAAGGTGAAATGGAACGGCATATTGTATATTCATTAGCTGATTTTTACAGTAGCTTAGGTATTCCGAACAAACTCGATTGGTTTACGCAGACCTTAGATACAAAATCAGGACGTGAGTTGAGTTTTTTACTTAGTTTGCTTACGCAATATTTAATCAATCAGCCAGTTGATGTAAAGCAAAAAGGGCTTGATTATCTGGCTGATTTAGCACAGCATCACAGCTATTTTCAGGTGCGCAAAGATGCTTATCAGGCACTGATTGTGATAATTTTGAATCAAGATGAAATTGAATATGACCTTACGCCGATTCGAGAGCAAGAGACAGATAGGCGTGTTATCGAGTTTCAGCGTGCATTAGAGTAAAGCGGTTCTACTAAGATTTATACGGCTTTTTAGCTCCCACGATTAAAATCGGGGGTTTTAAGCATATTTCCGTATAAAGTTTAGAAGAACCAATAAAGCAAAGTAGCAGCCCTCAGAAATAACATTTCTCAGAGAAATGTTATTTCTGAGGGCTGCTAAAAAATGACTTTCTAATTTTTATAAAAAAATATGACTATTGCAGATTATAAAAATATCGTTATTCAAATAGCTACACCTTACGGTGCGGGTACGGGCTTTTATCTGCCCGAGTATCGTTTGATTGTTACAAATTATCACGTAGTAAAAAACTGTCAAGAGGTAACGATTAGCAGTCGTCATTTTGCAAAAACATTAGCCGATGTATATTTTATAGATACACGCCACGATTTGGCATTTATCCTGTTGCCCGATACGCACGATATGAGCCAATTTAGCGATACGCAGACTGTCTTTGGTAAGGTAAATGATGGAGATTCTATCATTGCTATTGGGCATCCCTATGGGCTTAAATACACGGCTACGCAGGGTATTGTCTCGAAGGCGCGCCGTTTGTACAAAAATATTCATTACATTCAGGTAGATGCAGCGATTAACCCTGGCAATAGCGGCGGCCCCTTGGTCGGCGAGCGTGGGGAAATCGTAGGTGTCAATACGTTTATTATCCGTAACGGCAATGACTTAGGCTTTGCCCTGCCAGTAGAGTATGTGTTGGAGGCTTTAAAAGAGTTTGAAGCGCATCAGAGACAGCCGATGATTCGATGTGCTTCTTGTCAAAATTTTGTTTTAGAAAGCGAAATTCAGAGCCAAGAATACTGCCCACATTGCGGTGCAAAAATTCCTAAAATTCATACAGGAGAGACTTACGAGGTAACAGGCATAGTGGCTATGATAGAGCAAATGATAGACAAAACAGGTAAAAATGTCAAACTATCACGTAGCGGTCCTAACCGCTGGGATATAGACGAAGGCAGCGCTACTATTTTCTTATCTTATAATCCCGATACAGGTTATATTTTTGGTGATGCTTATCTATGCAAACTTCCAAAGAAAAATATTGGTGCAATTTATGAGTACTTACTACGCGAAAACTACAAACTCAAAGGTTTGAGGTTTAGCATACATCATCAGGATATTGTACTGTCTTTGGCTATCCATAGTCAATATTTGAAAGAAAAAAGTGGGATTGCACAACTCAAATACCTCCTTCAGCAAGCTGATGACTATGATAACCTGCTTGTCAATCAATACGATGCACGCTGGCGGGACAAGGAGGAGGATTAGCCCTTAATACGATTAGGTTTTAGGCGTAAGAGATTATCATAAAGAATATGGGCATAAATCATAAACGTTTACAAGATAAAATACACCGGGTTATCTTCGGTACGGATACAAAAGCAGGTCAGCTTTTTGATGTGCTTTTGTTGATAGCTATTGTTGTGAGTGTTTCCTTAGTGCTTTTGGAAAGTATAGTAGAACTTCGAGAGCGATATACTTACGTATTTTACTATCTGGAGTGGTTTTTCAGTTTGTTATTTTTGATAGAATATGTTTTGCGTATTTATAGCCACCCGAAATCTTGGAAGTATATTTTTAGTTTTTGGGGTATGATAGACTTGCTGGCAGTGCTTCCTGTTTTTGTGCTGTTTCTGAGTCCTAATATGCAATATCTTTTTAGCATACGGCTTGTGCGCCTTATGCGTATGTTCAGGATTATGAAACTTGGGCAGCATTTTTTAGCTGCGCAGCATTTGAGCCGCGCTTTGCGTGCGAGCTCTTACAAAATATCTGTTTTTATTTTGGGTTTGCTTACCTTGGTTATTATTTTGGGGAGTTTTATGTATGTGGTGGAAGAGGGCAAAAATGGTTTTCAAAGTATTCCATTATCTGTGTATTGGGCTATTATCACGATTACTACAGTGGGCTATGGGGATATTGTGCCGCAAACGGATATGGGCAAGTTTATTGCATCTTTTATTATGCTTTTGGGTTATGGCATTATTGCAGTGCCCACGGGCATTATTACTGCTGAAATTGCCAAAGAAAATGAGTCTAATTTCAACACCTGCCCTCGTTGCCAGTTTATGAGTAAGGATAGCACGCCTAATTATTGTAGCCGATGTGGTCATGACTTGTGCGCCCATGAGCATCAATACCCACTTTTTGAAGACTAAGCTAAAGTGCGGATAGCTGGCATATATTTATATTATCATCAAATGGTTTCTATAATGCTTAATACACCTCTTCCTCTTCGAGATAGCCTAAGCATTGCTGCAAGCTATTTCGCCAATAGGGAATATGCAGATTAAAGGTATCTTTGATTTTGTGATTATTGAGTACGCTATACTTAGGTCTTTGGGCAGGCGTGGGATAATCTTCACTTAAAATAGGTGTAACTGTCGTGGGAATGCTTTCCATGTAAAGTACGGCTTTTGCCAAATCATACCAAGAGGCTACCCCTTCGTTGCAATAGTGATAAATACCCCAGATGTTTTGATTTTCTACTTCCTTTTCGTGTATTTGTTCAATGATTTGTAGCAGGGCAGCAGCGAGGTCTCCGGCATAGGTGGGTGAGCCTATTTGGTCTGCGACAATACGAATTTTATTTTGCTTTTTGACGAGCTGCAGTACGGTTTTGACAAAGTTTTTTCGGTATTCTGAATATAGCCAAGAGGTGCGCAAAATCAAACTTTTTGGCTGATGCTTGAGCAGTGTGCGCTCTCCTTGTAACTTGCTTTGTGCATATACGCCTATCGGATTGGTCTGGTCCTCTTCTGTGTATGGGCTACTTTTTTGTCCGTCAAAGACAAAATCAGTAGATATATGTAGGCAGACAACATTATGCTGTAGGCATGCTTTAGCCAGATTAGTAACGCCGAGCACGTTTACTTCATAACAGTCTAACTTTTCGCTTTCGGCTTTATCTACGGCTGTATAAGCAGCGGCATTGATACAAAAATCAAAAGGTTTCATATCAAAAAGCTGTGCAACGGCTTTGCTATCGGTGATATCCAAAGTATCAGCGTTGGCAAAATGAAAGGAAAAAGGGTAGTTTTTTGCAATTTTTTGTAGTGCTTGCCCGAGTTGTCCGTTAGCACCTGTTACTAAAATATTGGCTTTAATCATTGTATTCGGAAAGGTTCGAAATAAAGAAACTCACCAAGTCATTACGGCTTGGTAAGTTTGCAAAAATAATTATAAAGTATTGGCTTATCCCAAATAAGGTTTAAGCGATTTACTTCTTGAAGTATGTCTAAGCCTTCTAATGGCTTTTTCTTTTATTTGTCTGACGCGCTCTCTTGTAAGTCCAAATCTTTCGCCGATTTCTTCAAGGGTGAGCTGATGCTCTCCGTTGAGTCCGAAATAGAGTGAAATGACATCAGCTTCACGCTGTGTGAGGGTAGATAGTGCACGCTGTACTTCTCTTCTGAGAGAGTCGTTCATAAGCTCGGAATCGGGTTTTTCTTCCAAGTCATTTTCGAGTACATCGTACAGAGTATTTTCTTCGCCTTGCACAAAGGGTGCGTCCATAGAGACGTGCCTTCCAGATATTTTAAGTGTATCGACGACTTCTGCAGAGGTTAGTTCGAGCTCGTCGGCGAGTTCGTCTGGCGAGGGTTCTCTTTCGTACCTTTGCTCGAGTTCGGAGAATGTTTTAGAAATTTTGTTGAGCGAACCTACTCTGTTGAGTGGCAGGCGTACAATACGGGATTGCTCTGCAAGTGCTTGCAAAATAGATTGACGTATCCACCAAACAGCATAAGAAATAAACTTAAAACCACGCGTTTCGTCAAAGCGTTGTGCGGCTTTAATAAGACCGAGATTGCCTTCATTGATTAAATCTCCAAGGGAAAGACCTTGATTTTGGTATTGCTTGGCAACTGAGACCACAAATCTTAAATTTGCTTTGGTTAGCTTCTCGAGGGCTACTTGGTCGCCTTCTCGGATACGTTTAGCTAGTTCGACCTCTTCATCGGGTGTAAGCAAATCAACTTTACCAATTTCTTGTAAATATTTATCTAAGGATTGGCTTTCGCGATTAGTTATCTGCTTACTGATTTTTAGTTGTCGCATCGAGTGTAATGTTTGTTAATGTAATTGCTATAAAACGCATAGAACTGACATGTAAACGAAAAAAAAAACGATTAGTTTCTTTTTTGTTGTTTTTTTGGCTTTTTTCAGATTGCATACTTGCTATCCAAAAACAACTTAGCATAATTTTGCAAAAGCAAAAATTCTGTAATGTGCTTTTGCAAAATTTATAATTTTACAAAAGCACAACGACAGAACCTAAAAAGCTATAATAAAGTTGCAATTAGCTTAAAAACTATCTGCGATTATTGGGGCGGCGATTTCCACCACCACTACCACCGCTACCACCACGTCGGAATCCACCACTACCACCGCCGCCTCGGTTGCTACTTCTATCTTCGTAACCTTCGGGACGTGGGAGGAGTACTTTGCGTGAAAGGCGGAATTTGCCACTGCGCTCGTCGACTTCGATGAGCTTAACTTGCACTTCTTCTCCTACTTCCATTACGCCGTCCATAGATTCTAAGCGTTCCCAAGTAATTTCAGAAATATGCAATAGACCTTCTTTGCCTTTCATAAATTCTATAAACGCACCAAACTCTGTAATTGTTTTGACAACACCTTCATAAACTTTATCTACCTCTGGCGGTGTGATAATTTCTTTAATCGTGTTATGCGCTGCTTCCATTGAAGGCTTATCGTTAGCGAATATCGTAACTACACCTTTGTTATTGATTTCTTCTATGATAACCGTTGTGCCTGTGGTGCGTTGAATTTCTTGAATGACTTTACCGCCTTGTCCGATAATAGCACCAATAAACTCACGCTCTACTTCAAACTTCACAGAACGAGGTGCATGCTCTTTCATATCCTCACGAGGCTTATCTAAGGCTTTGTTCATCTCGCCCAAAATATGCAAACGCCCTCTTTTGGCTTGCTCTAAGGCTTCTTTCAATACTTCGTAAGAGAGACCATCTACTTTGATGTCCATTTGGCAAGCTGTAATGCCATCGGCTGTACCTGTGATTTTAAAGTCCATATCGCCTAAATGGTCTTCATCACCCAAAATATCACTCAAAATCGCATACTGACCCGTCTCTGCGTCCGAAATCATACCCATTGCAATGCCTGAAACAGCAGCTTTTACGGGAATACCAGCGTCCATAAGTGCTAAAGAACCCGCACAAACCGTTGCCATAGAAGATGAGCCATTGGATTCTAAAATATCAGAAACCACACGTACTGTATAAGGATTCTCATCATCTGGTGGCAGTGCAAATCGCAAAGCACGAGCGGCTAAGTTGCCATGACCAATTTCACGCCTGCCCGGACCTCTGTTAGGACGCACTTCGCCCGTAGAAAATGCAGGAAAATTGTAATGCAAAATAAATCTGCTCGAGCCAGAGATAACAGCACCATCAATCATTTGCTCATCGAGCTTAGTGCCAAGCGTTACAGTAGTTAGAGCTTGTGTTTCACCACGTGTAAATACTGCCGAGCCGTGCGCCGAAGGCAAATAATCTACATCAACCCAAATCGGTCTGATTTCGTCTAAAGCGCGTCCGTCTAATCTTGTACGAGTTTTGAGTACCAGGTCTCTTGCTGCTTTTTTGTGAGCTTTGCCAATATATTCACTAATCAAAGAGAGGTTATGCTCCTCGTCTTCGGGCAAATTATCGATATATTCTTGTTTTACCTTCTTAAACATTTCGCTACGCGTAGCCTTGTCATGCGCTTCTGGTGAGCTTACAATTGCGTAAAACTTAGGATAAAACTCATCCATGATTTTCTGAGCCAGCTCTGGGTCTGTTTCATACTTATCATAGTCTCTTTTTTGTGTTTTTCCAGTAGCTTCTGCCAGTTCTTTCTGTAGCAAGCACTGCACTTTAATCGCTTCATGAGCTACTTTGAGCGCCTCTAAAAGGTCTTCTTCTTGTACTTCTTTAAGAGAGCCTTCTACCATCGTAATGTTATCATAAGTTGCACCTACGATAATATCTAAGTCAGACTCTGCGATAGTTTTATAATCAGGATTTATGATAAACTTACCCTCAGCATTACGTACTAAACGAACCTCTGAAAGGTAATCTGTTATTGGTACATCAGATACGGCTAAGGCAGCCGAGGCAGCAAAAGCGGCTAAGGCATCTGGCGGCACTTGCTCATCGGCAGAGATAAGCGAAATATTGATTTGTGTTTCAGCGTGAAAATCATCTGGAAATAAAGGACGCAATGCACGGTCGACGAGGCGACATACTAAAATTTCATGTTCTGAAAGCCGTCCTTCACGTTTGATAAAACCACCTGGTATTTTACCCGCAGCTGCAAATTTTTCTTGGTATTCTACAGACATAGGTAAGAAGTTCATACCGTCGCGAATATCCTTATTAGATACTACGGTAGCGAGAAGCATGGTTTTTCCCATTCTGACTACTACAGCCCCATCGGCTTGCTTGGCTAAACGTCCCGTTTCGACAGAAATGGTGCGACCATCTTCGAGCTCGATGGTTTTTATAATTGGATTGAGTTGCATTGTATTGTAAAACAAATATGAAGATTAGAAATAAATATAATATGTGAAAATTCTTGTTTGTATAAGCGTACAAATTGCGTTATCTTACGATTGGCATAGTAGAATTGTGCGTAGGTCGCTGTGGATATGAGTTCAGAGGGAAGGTGCATATAGTCGTACTTAGTGTCTGTCTGTTCTGCTTTAAATATTTACTACTCCGCTTTATTTCTCATCATTGCCGCTACTGCTTATATGCCTTTCTATAATGAGCAATGGGCGCATCAAAATATATTGCGCACTCAAATTTAGACAAAATTCATGTACAATGCAAAATTTCAAGCAAAATTTATTTGTTTTTTTTAAATTGCCCAAACTTAGTGCGCACGTCAAGTGGGAAAATTGCCTTAGGTTGCTTCTGTATTAACAATTTTAAAATCTGTAGCCCGAAGCTCCAGCTTCGAAAGTTTATAATGAACCTGTAGCTTCGTTATTACAGGTGCACAAATATTAAAGCCAAAAGATGGGGTTTTAAATGGGTTAAGATAGGGAGAATAACCATTCTTTAGCTTTGTCTTGCGTACCAAAATAACGAGTGAAAAATTTAGTACCTTCCACTTCTTCCATCACTTGTTCGATAGATAAATTAGCTATAAACTCCTTAGGTAAAATAACGGCAACATTTCGCACACCAGCAGCAAACACTATTGGAAATATTGTAATATTAGTCCAGTCTTGTACTTCAGGAGCTATGGCAAAATATAGGTCTCGACAATCAATTAAGAGTTGTTTAGGTGTGTACTTTTCCACCACTGCTGCGTAGTTTTGCATTTCAATTTTATACAAATCATTCGTTAGACTTGAAGAGGTGCTGTTCCAAACAGGGATAATCATAGCATTTTTTTCGTCGTGATAAATTGTCCAATATTCGTTTTGATAAACAATTTTTGTTTGCATTTTTTTATTTTGTTTTTTTTGATGTGAAATAAAAAAAGATAATTGGCAAATGCGATGTCAGTTTAGAGGTTAGCCCTGTCAGTTTTCAAAACTTTCAGGGCTAAACATCTTATTGTAAGTCCTATACATTGGCTAGTCAGAAATAACATTTCTTTGAGATACGTTATTTCTAAGCCCATTTTTGCATGGCGTGGGGTTTGCAAACCCCATACCCTGCAAAAATGTATAGAAGTATGATGTAAGTATATTGTGTTTTTATCTATCGTAAAGATGTCGCTGCATTTTTCTTAAACTGCCATCTAAAATCTTTATCTGTGCAAGTTACTTCTATCTCATTAGAGCCTTTGCCTTCTATTTCGACAGTGCCTTCAAACTGTTCGCCGATGGCTTTCAGATTCACGGCATTTACTTTGCTTTCATATACCGTTCGTTCATACTGATAGGCTATCACACGCTCGAGGTTTGTCTTTTCACAGAGAGGACTCCAGCCTTGATTGATAGTTGAAAGTACTTTAATACTTTCGCCACTTTCTTGGTCTTTGAGTTCATAAAGGTAAGCATCAGTCTTTTTTTGTGCGGCTACAACTTCAAAATTTTTGCCTAATTGTTGGCTTAGGTAATGCTTTGCATAAATTTTATTACTCTCGGGTGTGTCCTCGAGTTCCCAAGAGCGTTTGTAAGTGAGACTAATTGGAATAGTACTTTTTTCATTTTTAAAATGCACGTTTCCGTGATACGTAAAATCTCCTTTAGATGCTAATTCTACCTTCTCGAGCGCATCTCCGAATCGTACACGCATTGTTTCTGTTAGAAAAACGCCCATATCTGTTTCAGTATTTTTGGGATAAGGACCGCTTTCTCCATCTACATCTAAGTTGAGCTTTTGCTCGCCAAAGTAAGCAATACCATCAAATTTAGCACGTTCGAGCCGTGTTAAACTTACCGAGTCTGGACGCAAGCCCATGCGGCCATTGAGGTATCGTAAAATAGTAGATTCATAAGTTTCTTCCCAAGCTGGGATAAGCCACCCCGCTTTATCGCGCCCCTCGCGAACGAGTACTGTCGCAGGAAGACCTTTTACAAAACGCACCTCGCCTTTATAAATAGACTCGTCATCGGCAATACCCTTCTCGCCCTCACGTGCAAGGTGAAATTTTCCTTTTAAGTCCGCACCTTTATAAGCTACAAGTGAGACGTTGAGTACTTCTATACCATACTGCATTTGCGCCTCTGCTTGCAGTTTGCGCGCTAATAATTCTTTGGGCTCTCCAAAAAGATGTTCGCGCAAAAATATACGGCGTGCATCAGGACTTGTCATAAATAGTGAATCGCCGTTTACCCTCACTTTATAAGTATCCTTCATATCCTGCCAAGTCATGTCCATCGTATGCTCATCTCTAAAGCTGTAGGTGCGCTTATCTAAATTATTGATTACGACAGACTGTTTTTCAGTGTTAAAATCAAAAATATCAGGATTTTCTTCACTCATCTCGAACCACTTGCCTTCGAGCTCGCTGTGCTTTTTGCCTTCGCAAGCCCAAAGAGTAAGTAGCAAGGGAATAAAAATGTAAGATAAAGTTTTGGTCATCATAATCTTTAAATGGGTTTTGGTAATAAGAGTGGCAAAATTAGGCAATCTTTGAGAATTGCGGTAGTTGTAAATCATTTTTTTGATTTTTTTTGATTTTTGCAGCTCGAATAGGCATAGACTGTAAGTTGTTTTTGTTAAAAAAAAATAAATCTTATCTTGCTTGCATAAGATTTTGACAAAATTGCGTCTTATAGGCAATTCGCGTGTAAGACAACTTTGTTAAATTCGCCCAGAAATAAGATTTCTGCCAAAAATGTGAGTGCTGAAATTCCCTAAGCAGATTGACTAATTGCGACGTACACATGGAAATTCCATATTATTTTACATTTCAAAAACAAAAATTATGCGTTACTATTGCACAGCTTTTTTTATGTCATTGTTTTCCTTTATGCTATTGATACCAGATATATCTGCACAGGATTTGAATACAAAAAGATTAGACAGCCTTTTTGCACATATCGAAACAAATAATAAGGCTATGGGCAGTTTTGCCATGAGCCAAGATGGTAAGCAAATTTACGAAGCGCATTTTGGATATAGCCACGTAGAAAATCAAACAAAAAATAGTGCAAAAACTCGCTATCATATTGGTTCTATTAGCAAAACTTTTACTGCTGCATTGATATTCATATTGATAGAAGATGGAAAAATAAGCTTAGATACGAAGCTTGCTCAATACTTCCCCGAAGTACCCAATGCTGAAAAAATTCAAATTAGGCATCTACTCCTGCACCGAAGCGGCATTTTTAATTTTACGAATGACCCAGCGTATTTGACTTGGTTGGAAGAGGAACGCACGCAAGCACAAATTATCGAGCTTATCGCCAAATATGACCCCGCTTTCGAGCCTGATAGTACGATATCTTATAGCAACAGTGGCTATGTGCTTTTGGGTAATATCATCGAGAAAGTAAGTGGCATGAGCTATGCTGAGTTTATGAAGCAAGAAATTTGTGATAAAATTGGGCTCAAGCATACGACCTTTGCTACCGTTATCAATCCCGAAAATAACGATGCCTACTCCTACACAAACGTAGGAAAGTGGCAAAAAGCTACACAAACTTATATGCTTACGCCTCACGCAGCGGGTGCTATTGTATCGACACCTGCGGAGCTACTTACCTTTTTTAACGCCCTTTTTGAAGGTAAAATCATTAAAAAAGCATCGCTCGATACAATGACTACGATTCTCGAAGGTATGGGTATGGGTATTTTTACCTTTCCGTTTTATGAGCATACAGCTTTGGGGCATACAGGTGGTATTGATGGATTTTCGTCGGTAGCTGCTTATTTTCCCAAAGAAAAAATGAGTATAGCTTACTGTAGCAACGGGCAGTCTATGGAAATGAACGATATAATTATCGGTGTGCTGAGCATTTACTTCAATAAGCCTTACGAGTTTCCTAATTTTAAGCAACGCGAAGTGAGCCAAGCACAATTAGAAGCCTATGTAGGTACTTATGGTGCAGATAATTTCCCGCTTGATATCAGCATTACAACAAAAAATGGCGTACTTATCGCACAAGCCACGGGGCAGATGGCATTCAAACTCGATGCCGATGGCGAAGAGCATCATTTTAGCTTTAAAGATGCAGGGATTAGCCTTGAGTTTGTGCCCAATGAAAACAAAATGATTTTGAAACAAGGGGGCGGTGTTTTTACTTTAATAAAGCAGGAATAAGTACTTGCATAAATCAATGGCAGCAATTGGCCTTAGCAATAACATTTCTTTGAGAAATGTTATTGCTGGCTAGCGAATGTCTAGTAGTATTGCTTTTAATACAAACTATATGAGTACAAGCACTTAGTTGCAAAAAAAATTAAAAAATTGCAAAATTAGCCCTGCACTCACAGTGCTCTGAGCACTCTGAATGCTACGGTTGTTCTAAAGGGGGGCTGTCTGGTCTGTCTGTTTGTCTATTTACTTTACGTTTTATCATTATTCTACTTATGAAACAATTCCATTTTATTTTGCTCATAGTGGGCGTATTTTTGATGAGCTTTTTACTTTATAGCTGCGAAAAAGTGATTGATTTAGAGCTTGAGGGCACGGATAATCCTTTTTATGTAGTTGATGCGCATGTGGTCAATTACAAAGGATACTCCTTTGTAAAACTCACTCAAACGATGGATTTTTATGCACCAGGCAGTACGCCACGCATTTCAAACGCACAAATTACTGTAACTGATGACTTAGGTAATAGCGAACGTTTTTTAGAAAAACCCGATTCAGCAGGCTACTACGTACCTGAAAATCCTGATTATAAAGGTGAAATTGGTAGAACCTATACACTGCGTATAGAGGTTGGGGACGAAGTATTTGATGCCGAGAGTACGATTTTCCGCACTACGGATATAGATTCAGTAGTGGTACGCTTCGTGCCGGGTAATTTTTTTAGAGACGAAGGTTATTACCTTTATTTCTTTGCTTACGAACCGCCAGAAACGCGAGATTTTTATCGCTGGAAAACTTATCGCAACGATACTTTGATTTATGAAAATGTGAGCGATATACTTATAGCAAGCGATGAGCTTGTAGGTTCTGAAATTGAAAATTTAGAGTTACCCTATAGGTTTGATATGGGAGACCACGTGCGCCTTGAGCAGTATTCGCTTACCGAAGAGGCTTACAATTATTACGACCAACTTATCAGTAGTTTTTTTAACGACGGTGGGCTATTTTCACCACCGCCTGTAAACCCTCGTAGCAATATCCGAGGGGGGCGTGTTATAGGCATATTTTCAACCTCTGCTATGGTTTGGCGAGAAATTACGATTACAGAGGATATTGTCGTGGAGGATTAAAGCATAAAAAAACTGGTAGTCTTAAAGATGTAATGCTCAAAGCCTTTCAAAACTAACAGTTCTCAAAGAACTGTTAGTTCTAAGCATTACTTGTTATACACTACCAAAAAACCTATAAAGATTTTAAATCTTTATAGGTTTTTGTTTTTCGTGCTTTCCGTTTTTAGCTTAGACTAACATACGCAATGGTTCTTCGAGCATTTCTTTGAGTGTTTTGAGAAAAGCTGCACCGATTGCACCATCTACGATACGGTGGTCGCAGGATAGCGTCATTTTCATTTCGTTACCGATAGCGAGTTGCCCGTCTCTAACTACGGGTACTTGCTTTATTGCCCCTACAGCCAAGATGCAAGCATCAGGAGGATTGATAATGCCTGTAAAACTTTCTATACCAAACATACCTAAGTTTGAGATAGTAAAAGTGCTTCCTTCCCAGTCAGAGGGTTGTAGTTTTTTATCTTTTGCTTTTTGAGCAAATTCTTTGACTTCTTTGGCAATATCAGATAGGCTTTTGTTATCTGTAAAGCGCACGACTGGCACGAGCAGTCCGTCAGGTACGGCTACTGCTACACCCACATTAACGTGGTGGTTATAGCGAATAGTATCTCCTTGCCAAGAGGCGTTTACTTGTGGGTGTTTGCGCAAAGCAGCAGCGGAAGCCTTAATAACGAGGTCGTTGAATGAAATTTTGGTATCTGAAAGTTCGTTCAAACGCTTTCTTGCTTCTATGGCTTGTGTCATATCTACCGTGATATTGAGGTAGAAATGGGGTGCATTGAATTTGCTTTCGCTAAGTCTTTTGGCAATAACTTTACGCATTTGTGGGACTTTCTCTTCTCTGTAGCTTTCTTTGCCAAAGACGGGTTCATCACTTACCTGTGCGGCAGTAGGTTGCTGTGTTTGCTGCTGTTGGGGTTGCGCATTTGCTTCTTTGGGCTCGAAGGCTTCGATATCTCTTTTGATAATTCTTCCGCCTTCTCCTGAGCCTTGAATATCGCTAAGTGCATATCCTTTTTCAGAGGCTAATTTTTTCGCTAAGGGCGAGGCTATGATTCGTCCGCTACTATCTTGGCTACTTACAGAGCTACTGATAGTGGCGGGCGTACTTGCTGTTTGCTGCGTTGCGCCTTGCTTTTGTGCTGATGAGGCTGTAGCTTCGGGGCTACTATCTTTTTGGTTGCCTTTATTATTTTCAGCATCGAGGATTTTCTGATAATCTGCGCCTTCTTCGCCAATAATGGCAATAATTGCATCTATAGCTACTGTACTTCCGCCTTCTACGGCTAAGTATAGAATTTTTCCTTCTTCGTAGGTTTCGAAGTCCATAGTGGCTTTATCAGTTTCAACTTCTGCGATGGGGTCTCCACTGCTTACACTATCACCGACTTCTACAAGCCAGTTAGCGAGTACGCCTTCGTCCATTGTATCGGTCATTTTGCGCATTCTCACAGCTTTTGCGGGGATATTTGATATATCTATATCACTGCTTGCAGCCGATGCTTTGGCAGGTTCGGCATTTTTTTCTTGTGTTTTTTGTTGGACATCGGGTGTAGTTGTAGCTGCTGTTGGCGCACCTTTTTCAAACTCAGCTTTGAGTGCGGTGATGTCTTCACCTTTTTTGCCAATAATAAAAGCCGGAGATTCTACGGGTACTGATTCACCTTCTGAAATACCTACATAAAGGATTGTACCGTCTTCATAAGACTCCCATTCCATGGTGGCTTTATCGGTTTCTACTTCTGCAAATGGGTCTCCAGGAGCTATAGTATCGCCCTCTTTTACAAGAACAGCAGCGATATTTCCTTCTTCCATGGTATCGGTTAGGCGCGGCATGCGGATAATTGTTGCCATATTTTCTGTGTCGTTTTTATGATAAAAATTGGGTTTCGAGTTGAGTTATTACTTATGCAAGTTACAAAAAAAAAGTAGTTTTGCGTAATGATTTGTAAAGAATTATCTATATGATATAAAATTTGCAGTTTTTAGGATACAGAAATGCTTACAAGAGCCGTAAAATTTTTCAAAATTTTATTATGAAGTGCTGTACTTGCTACATTTCTGTCTTTTGCATATTGGCTTTAAGCCAGATTTTTCTATTCCAAACAAAGCTATAAAGTAATTTTATTTGAACAAAAAACCTGCATTATGCCATTCAAGACGTAATGCAGGCTTTAGCATTTTGATAAAGTCAGTCAGAGAGGCTAAGCTATACCAATTCTACATATTGACTAAAATCTCCCGCCCCTTGTCGGATAAGATTAAACTCTTCGTCAATGCAATTTACTACTGTAGATGGAATATCTGCGCCCACACCACTATCGATGACAATATCAACACTATGCTCGAACTCTTCCTTCATTAGCTCGGGGTGTATCATATATTCCATTTTGCCGTCCTTTCGTTCAACTTTTACAGAAGTGGTTACGATAGGATTTCCTAATTCTTGCACAATCATACGAGGCACATTATGGTCGGGCACTCGAATACCAGATTCTTGTTTTTTAAATCCCATAATTTTAGGTACTTTCGTGCTTGAGGGCACAATAAAAGTAAATGCGCCTGGTAGTGCCTTTTTCATGAGTTTGAACATAGGCGTTGTGATTTTAGCATAAAGGCTAATATCACTTAAATCATAACAGATAAACGAAAGATACATTTTCTTCGGGTCTTCGCCACGTAAGCGGCAAAGCCTTTCAATAGCTTTCGGATTCTGCAAATCACATCCAAAACCATAGACCGTATCGGTCGGATAGATAATCACACCACCATCGCGCAAGCACTCGACTACACGCTGGATATGTTTGATAGGAGGGTTATCAGGATGAATTTTTAAGAGTTCTGCCATAATGGTTTGGGGTTTAAATATATATTTGTGTAAAGAAAAACGCTTTTTTATGTCTTCATACAACTTCTAATAATAGAAATATGCCTAATTTAGCTTTGCATTTATACTGACATTTGCGGTAAGCAAAACTATAAAAACAAAGATTAGCCAGAGTTTAGTCTTATTAGATTTTTTCATAAGGTAGAATAAATAAGCGTTCATTTTGGATTTTGCTATTTCTTATCGTTAATTTACGGTATTGTTACGAAAAAAACAAATTTAAAAGCCTATAAAGCACACAAATTGGTAATTAAATTTTTATAACGTGCCTTATAGCCTGCTCATTAAGCAGTTAAAAACTTATTATTTAGTCATTTACCCAACGCATAAACTTTGGAAAAATCTTGAAATATTTTCGATTAAATACAGAAGATGAGTGGGGCATGCGCCTTGCAGACTTTTTTTCAGACTTGCAAGACTTCGATGAGGGGAGGCATTGGCAGTCCTTGTTTGCGCTGATGGCAGAGGCTTCCCATTTAGTCAAGCCAAGTCAAGTTTTTTTATCTCAAGCCGCTACACTTATCGAGCGCATTGGAACAGATAGCTATCAAAAAAAGCTCGAAGAGTGGCTCGAGGCTATACTTTTTATTGAGCCACAAGTTGTTTTTTATGAAGGAGAAGAGGGCGATAGTTTTGAAAAAGTATTTTTGACGCTACCTCCTAACGAGCATATTTTAAAAGGACTTATTCATAGCGCACTTTGCATAGAGGAGGAGACGCTCTATCACTTAATCAAAGAAATTGCCTTGAAGGCTTACGCATTTTATAAAGGGTTTGCGCAACCCTCCGTGAAAATAGGAAATGCCGCAGTAGCTACTTTAGCGCAAAGCCAGCAAGCGGCAGCCTTACTTATTCATATTAGAGACCACGTAAAGAAACGCAAAACCCAGATATACATAGATAGTCAAATTCAAAAAGCAGCGGAGGCGCAGGGCAAAAGTAAGGACGACTTTGAAGACCAACTGATTCCAGATTTTGGCTTCGATGAAGGTTTGCGAAAAGCAGAGTTTGGTGAGTATTGGATTGTAGCGCAGCTACAAGACAAAGGAAAAATCAAAATGCAATGGTATAAACCCTATGGGAGCAAGCAAAAAACACTCCCAGCTACTGTAAAAAAACAATATGCTTGGAAGTGGCAAGGCTTTAAGGATAAATGCAAAGAAGCTGAAAAAACGTTGCAAGCCCAGCGCAACCGACTCGAAGCAGCATTTTATAACCCTCGTGTTTTTGCTTTTGATTATTTTGTTAATGATTTTACAATGCACGCAATTTTTGGCTTTTTTGCTAAAAAGTTGATATGGCAATTTGAACGCACAAATGGATTGAGAGAAACAGGCATTTGGCAACACCTGCATTTTGTAGATGCCTATGGCAAAAAATTGGAACATTTGGCTGGTGCTGATGTGCAACTTTGGCATCCTACTGAAAGCCTTCCACTTGAGCGAGAAGCATGGCAGGAATATTTGCGAGAGAAAGAAATTACCCAACCTTTTCCGCAGGCTTTTAGGAGTACCTATGAAATTGAAAATGAGGAATGGGGACAAACCGCCTGCCAGCGTTTAAGCGGTTTGAGGTTGCAACAAAATAGATTCCGAGCTTTGGCAAGAGTGAGAGATTGGAAATACAAACGATTTGCTAACGCTGCAGGATTTAGAGAAGCTACACGTAATTTTTTACATTATAAAATTGAAGCGGAATGTTGGTTTGATGTATCCATACCACGAGGAGGACTCGGGCAGGTTTCATTAGAAATCATACATATACAATTCAGGCGTTACGGCGTGGCAATGTTACTCAATGAAGTGCCTGCGGTTGTGTTTTCGGAAGTGCTGCGAGATGTGCATTTTTTTGCAAGAGTAGCAGCCTTAGAGTCTGAAATACCTGAAGCTGATTTTCTTTCAGAAGGAAAGCCTTCGCCTTATAGCCGTGCAAAGTACCTGAAAAATAGTTATTTGATAGATAGTCCGATAGGTGAGCAGATAGAAATAAATGCAGATAGACTTACTTGGAAAGGTGAGTGGCATATTGCAGAGATTTCGTTAGAAGATGCAACCTTAGAAGCTCCCCCACAGCTTAGAGAGTTACTCATCGCACAACTCGAGGATACGGACATCAAACAAAAAGCTAAAAAACAACTACAAAACAAGGCCGATGATGAAGTTTTATATCAAATTTTGATTTATTTGCTATGTCTGGAAGCGATGTAGCGTTGAATTTTGTGAGTATCTATTAACTGAAGCGCAAAACTCCAGCTTCGGAAAACAAAGCTGGAGCTTCGTGGCTACAGGCTTAGAAATAATATTTCTTTGAGAAATGTTATTTCTAAGCTTAATTTTGATAGTATGCTAATACTCTCTCACCACTTTAACTCTTGCGGGTTTGAGTTTGATAATATTAAATGCGTGCAATACTCTCATAACGACGTAAGTAACATCAATTTCGTGCCATCTTACTCCGCCAAAATTTGCTCTATCGCCGTATTTGTGGTGATTATTGTGATAAGCCTCACCCATCATAAGCCAATCAAAAGGCAATAAATTGCGAGAGGTATCGCCTACTTTAAAGTTACGATAGCCATATTTATGTGCAAACCAATTGATAATCACACCGTGAATAGGTGCCATAAGATAGGCTACGGGTAGCAACAACCACTGCCACCAAGCAGTAGCAAAATAAAAGAAAAAAGCTGTATAAGCTAATCCCCAGCCAATACGTGAAGCCCAAGAAGTTGCAAAACGGTCAAAAGTATCCCACTTAGGCACATTGCGTGTAAAGCGGTCTTCTACTTCTATTCTATGCCTTACGACATCGCTATAAATATTGCGCGTACGCCACATCATAGCAAACAAACTGGGTGAGTACATCGGAGAGTGCGGATCGTCTTCTGTATCTGCAAAAGCGTGGTGCATTCGGTGCATTACACCATAGCCATAAGCACTCAAATAATTAGAACCTTGAGTGATCCAAGTGAGTATAAAGCAAATACGTTCACCGAGTTTAGACATTGTAAAACTCTGATGGGCTGCGTAACGGTGTAAGAAAAAGGATTGAAAAAAGAGACCAGAGTACCAAAGTATTATGGTAAAAATAATGACTGCCATGTGTTGTGAAATGGAAATGGAATTGGAAGTAAATAAAGATAATAGAAAAGCAAAATTACATTTGCTATAGTTGCTTGTCGGTTTTCAAAACTGCCCATATAGATAATTTTGGATTTTGAAATTGAGTATTTCAAGTAAGCAAATTTAATGATTTTTTCTTGATTTGTCAAGTCAAAGTTAAATTTTACTCCATATATAAAGAAAATATTATATCAAATTGTTTGCACTATGTATGCTTTTTTTAGCCTTATCTTGTCTTTATTTGTATTTAGATTGATTCTACTGCCTTGATTTTCATTTATTTATCCACTTAAAATGCGTTACGCCGTCTATTTGCTTTTTAGTTCTTAAATTATGGCTATGCCTGTGTATTGGCTTTTTTTTGCAAGTAAATAAGCCCGAGTAGCATGAGCGTGGGCAATCCTGAAAAATATAATCTTATCAAACCCTCGTGCATATTATAACCTATAGGCCAACCCAAGCGGGCAATACCATAGCCAATCGCAATACTCACAAAAATCAATATATATATAATTATGCTCCATTTAAAGTACTGAAAACTTTGAAAAGCCAAAAAAGGCACGAAAGATATACAAATAGCAAATACAAGGGCAAAGATTAAGGTATCTATTTTTTCGTACAAAGGCAAACTGCTGGCGTGGGTAGCTATCCAAGTGCTTAGGGGTTCGGTAAGTTGCGGACGTAAAAAAGCCATTGTTGCCATGAAAAGAAAGAGCAAACAAGCTAAAATACTGCTCATTATCTTATGTTTTTTACTGCTCATTAGCTATTTTTTTTTGAGTTTTACGATGGGCAGCGAGGAAGGAGTGCTTGTTAATCCAATACATCCAAATCAGAAAAATAAAACCATAAACAAGGAAAGTAAAAAGATAGTGATGATTAAAGTCCACATATTCAGGTGCGTATTTTACGTTGAGCGTAAGAATGGCTATGCGCAAAGCATTGATAAGAAAAATACCGATAATGCCAAGTGGAATAAGCCATAATTTGCGCTGCCAAGGTCCTGGTGAAGCGATTAAAAAACAAGCGTAAAGCACGTAAAGATCTAAACCATTGCAAGGCGCACCTATCGAGACCATCGCTCGCATACCCAAATATACACAATGATCCGCCTCTGCAAAATAAGCATCTTCATAACCCCAAAGCTGTAAAAAATAAGTCCCTGTTTTGCCTACCCATTGATTCAAAAGAATATCTAAAAAACCACCCGAGAGCCAAAACTCATAAAGCAAATACCAAGTACCGAAAAGACCTATAAAAATAACCAAAAAACGCTTAATGGCAGAAGAAGTCATGACCTTTAAATTTTTATTTGATATAGTAAAGGATTTATGCTGATAGAATGAAGTGCTGTGTACTTTGGGTGTATGTCAAGTTGCTAAATCGGCTTAGATAGTTTCAGAAATAAGATTTCTTAAAGAAATGTTATCTCTGGGCTAATTTAGCAAAGTTGTCATGCACCTGTGTACTTAGGCTTCTTTATCGTTTTCTGTATTTTGTGTATCTTGGTTATCGCTATTATTATCTTGTTGTAAAGTCTTGAGCAGATGATAAAAAACGGCAGCCAGCCCAAGCAGTGTGAGCATTACAGTAAATAATGGAAATTTTAAAGCTACATACTTATCTAAGGCATTGCCACCCATTGCGCCCAGTGCTACTGCAGCGAGCATTTCAGTGGCAATGCCTAAATATTTGAGTGCTTTGTTGGAAGGGTAGTTAGGCACCTACTTTTTCAAATTTTTCTTGTTTTGCATTATGACTACTTGCGCTTCCACCAGCTTTATGATTATCAGCTTTGTTATTATGATTAAGCTCGTCTCCGATAGTGCATTGCCCGTAGAACTTAGCACCTACTTCTACCATAATTTTTTTAGCTTGTATATTACCTTTTACTAAGGCAGTAGATTTAAGTGTAAGTTGCTCGTAAATTTGCAAATCACCTGTAACCGTACCTTCAATTTCAGCATACTGCGCTTCTATATTGCCCTCAATAACAGCATTTTGCCCGAGTGCAACTTTAGATTGCGAAAAAATATTGCCTTTGACTTCGCCATCGATGCGTATATTGCCCAGCGTTTTTAGGTTGCCGTCAATTTGCGTACCTTTTCCGATAATGTTGTTCGCATCAATCGGCGCATCGTCTTGTTTTTTTGAATTAAAAATACCCATGTTGTACTTACTAAATAAATTGATAAAAAAATCGTTTATTCAAATGCCTTATATGGCTTTCGTTTTTTGTCGTTTTTAGAAGGATATAAAATCTTCTGGATTAACGGGTGAACCGTCGTACCAAATTTCAAAATGTAAATGCGGTCCGTCCGTCAGTTCACCAGAGTTACCTATAATAGCGATTGCAGTACCAGCATCTACAAAATCACCTACTTTTTTGAGCAATACGGAGTTGTGTTTGTAAAAAGAAACCATTTGATTAGGGTGCTGTATGCCGATTACATGCCCTGTATCTTGAGTCCAAGAAGCTATAATGACCGTACCACTTGCAATAGATTTGATAGATTCGTTTGCCTTAGGCGTTACAATATCTACACCAAAATGTTCTTGAATAGGATCGTATTTGCGTGTTACGAAACCTTCAGCAGGTGCAAAAAGTACAATATTGCCTAAATCTCGTTTCATTCTGTTGCCAGAGGGTGTAGCCCCCCCTTTAGATTCAAACTCTTTTCTAAATTGCGAATCTATAGGGTTTAATGCTTCTACCTCTGCCCAGTCTATGGCATTTTCAGCTTCTTTTTGAATTTCTTTTTCCAAAATATCGGGGTGTATATCGCCCCTGATAATTTCATTGAGTTTCTGTAAATAAGTTTCTTGATGTTGACTGAGCAATTCGAGCGAATCTACTTTGCTAATAAGTGTAAGAAGTTTGGCTTCTTTGCTCTCTATAGGATTTTTACGCTCAAACAAGGCTTGCAGTGCATCGGATACAAAATACACAGGCAACAGCATAAAACCAAAAATAAGCACACCAAAAACCATGATTTTGGCATAACTTATTTTGAAGCTCCGACGCTGCTCGAAATTCTCCTCATCTCTTACAATTACTGCGTAAGGATGAGTAAACCATTCTGAAAAAGTCTTTTTTGTCTGCATAAAATACGCTATTCAATAAGACGCAAATATACAAAACTTTCATTGAATATCCGATTTATATCTGTATTTTTGCGCTTAAATATGATAAAAAAATAAGTTTATGACTAACAAATACAGCGAACAGCAATATTTTACTTGGGCCTTTGCGCTTAGTATTTTTACCATTTTCTATAACCTTATAGAGGGCATGGTAGCCTCTTATTATGGAATAGAAGACGATACCTTAGTGCTTTTTGGTTTTGGTTTAGATAGCTTTATCGAAATTATTTCAGGCGTAGGAATACTATATATGGTGTGGCGCATTCGGCGTGCACCCCAAAGCCCGCGTTCTCATTTTGAAGTGCAGGCTTTGAGGCTCACAGGCACTGCTTTTGTCTTATTGGTGATAGGCTTATCTTTTTCAGTGATATTAAATTTTATCTATGAAAATACGCCAGAGACTACAGTCGTTGGTCTTATCGTTTCCATTGCTTCTATAATTATTATGACTGCTTTGATTTACGCAAAAGTAAAGGTAGGCAAAGCATTAGACTCAGCACCAATTTTAGCTGATGCCAATTGCACACGTGCTTGTTTATATATGTCAGTTGTGCTACTGCTCGCCAGCGCACTTTACGAACTTACTGCTATCCGACACTGGGACTTGATAGGAAGTATCGGAATTATTTATTTTGCAAGCAAAGAGGCTAAAGAATGTTTTGATAAAGCCAAAGGAAAAGCCTGCTGTGATAGCGGTTGCGAATAATAATTTTCCATTCAGAAATAACATTTCTCAAAGAAATGTTATTTCTGGCTAGCGAATCTATAGTGGCATGATAGCTACAAAATAACTAAAAAAAATAAAATATGGATAACAGACCAAAAATTAAATTAGAACTGACAACAATAGATAAGACGCTCGAGCTACTCGGCTGGCTTGCAATTATCGCAATTTGGGTGCTTGCTATTTCAAATTTTGCAAAGTTACCCGATACTATTCCAATACACTATAACAGTGTCGGAGAAGCAGATGGATTTGGAGATAAGACAAATATCCTAATACTACCAATTATCGCAACTATTTTGTTTGTAGCAATGACTATATTAAACAAATTTCCGCACGTTTTTAACTATCCTACCGAAATAACAAGAGACAATGCCTTGAGTCAATATACGAATGCAACTAGAATAATTCGCTACTTAAAATTTCTCATTGTGGTTAGTTTTGCATTCATAGTATTTAAAACAATTCAAAGTGCAAATGGAGAAGCTACTGAACTTGGTGTTTGGTTTTTGCCATTATTTATAGGACTAATTTTTATTCCACTGACTTACTTTATCCTGAAATCACTAAAAGCAAAGCCTTATGGTCAGCAATAAAAGCAGGGCTGACTTAGTCTCAAGATATTTTTAGGTTAAAACAAATTTGCTTATATTGCGCTTTTATATGCTATTGCCATACCTCTATACATTTTTACATAGCGAAAAATGAGCTTAGCAATAACACATCTTTGAGACGTGTTATTGCTGGTTGTTAAGGCCTAATAGTATGTGCTATTCCAATTAAAACGCATTGAACTTAAAGGTTCAGAGCATATCACAATTAAATTTATCCATGAAAATATACACAAAAACAGGCGACAAAGGCACTACTGCCCTTGTCAGTGGGCGCAGAATATCAAAAGCCAATCTGCGTATTGATGCCTACGGTACAGTAGATGAGCTGAATGTAGCCATAGGTATGCTTAGAGATTTAGATGCAAATGCTTCGCGAAAAATGGTTATTGTCGAAATTCAAGACCGTTTATTTACGATTGGTTCGCACTTAGCCTCCGACCCTACACGCAAATCCCCAGTGCAAATTCCCGAAATTAGTGAACAAGATGTTACTTTTTTGGAAAATCAAATTGATGAAATGAATACGCATCTACCACCTATGCGAAAATTCGTACTCCCAGGTGGGCATATCGCTGTCTCGCAGGCACATACAGCACGTGTTATATGTCGCAGGGCAGAGCGTTTGTGTATTCGTTTGCACGAGCAAGAACCCGTAGAAGCTATTATTTTGCAGTACTTAAACCGACTTTCGGATTATCTTTTTGTACTATCAAGACTTATTACACAAGAATTAAACGTGGAAGAAATCCCTTGGGAACCACGTGTATAAATGCAAATTGAACCTTATCAAAAAAACTAAAATCCTGACATTTTGATGCAAAAAAAACTGCGCATAGCCCTACAAAAAAGCGGGCGTTTGTATGAAGATTCTATGGCATTGCTAAAGGCTTGTGGATTTTCAGTCGAGATGAGTAAAAATCGTTTGAAAGCACAAGTTTATAACTTCCCGTGTGAACTCCTCTTTTTGCGTGTAGGCGATATCCCAGCCTATGTGGAAGATGGCACAGCAGACTTAGGCATAATCGGAGAAAATACTTTTTTGGAGAGCGATTGCGATATCAGCGTAAGAGACAAACTTGGTTTTTCGCGTTGCAAACTCTCATTAGCCATACCTCGTGAAATAGATTATATAGGTGTTAGCTATTTTGAAGGTAAGCAAATTGCTACTTCCTATCCTACTATTCTTGCTGATTTTTTAGAAAAAAATGCCATTAAAGCCAGTATTCATACGATCAATGGCTCGGTAGAAATTGCGCCAAGCATTGGGCTTGCTGATGGCGTTTTTGATATTGTCAGCACGGGAGGGACGCTCTTGAGCAATGGGCTTAAAGAAGTAGAGGTCGTGATGCACTCCGAAGCAGTACTCGTAGCGCACCCACAACTCGAAGCTGAAAAAGAGCAACTCCTACACAAACTTTTATTCCGTATCGAGGCGCACAAAAAAGCAAGAGATTATAAATATATCTTGCTCAATGCACCTGAAAGTAGCCTCGAAGATATTAAAAGACTGATTCCTGGTATGAAAAGCCCAACGATTTTGCCACTCGCTACCGAAGGGTGGATTTCGTTACACTCCGTTATCAAAGAAGATCACTTCTGGGAAATTATCGAAAAACTCAAAGCATTAGGTGCAGAAGGCATTCTGATTGCACCCATAGAAAAAATGATTTTATAAATAACACAAGGCGAGCAGAGGGTGTACGATAACTTTGCTAAAAAAGTGCTGCAATAACATCTCGGCGCTTGTAATAACGAAGCTCCAGCTTCGCTGTAGCCTTCCGAAGCTGGAGCTTCAGGCTACAATTTTTGAAAATTGTGAGAGCTGAAACTATTTAAGCCGATTTTCTCAAAGAAATGTTATTGCTGGAGGGGAAAAAGTCTCGTAGTATGGTAAGAAGTAAAGAACTAACAGCTCTGCTAGAACTGTTAGTTCTTTTTCAGCCCTTACAAAACGCCCTTTGTGCTGGCGATGCGATTACTCTCTATAGTTTTGGCTATAGCTACGGATTTGGCGAAAGCCTTAAATACTGCTTCTATTTGATGGTGTGCATTTTCGCCCTCTACGCAAATATGCAAACTCGTTTGTGCATGCACGGCAAAAGAGTAGAAAAAATGTTTAAACATAGAAGTAGGCATTGTGCCGAGCATGGATTCTTGAAAATCTACCTGCCAAGTAAGGTAAGGTCTGCCCGAAAAATCTAAAGAAACACGTGCCAAACTCTCGTCCATAACCAAAGCAAAAAAGCCATAGCGTGCGATGCCGCGTTTATCGCCTAATGCTTTTCTAAAACTTTCACCCAAAGCAATAGCAATATCTTCGATGCTATGGTGTGCATCTATATGCAAATCTCCTATACAACTAATATCCAAATCTAATTTGCCGTGATAAGCCAGCTGCTCGAGCATGTGGTCTAAAAATCCAACGCCTGTTGTAATATTCGAACGCCCCGAGCCATCGAGATTCAAATCAATATTGATGGTAGTTTCATGGGTCTGGCGTGAGATATGCGCTTTTCGCTCGAGCGGCACAGGCTCCGCTTTAGCCGCACCCTGAGCTAACAAAAAGTTGCTAATCTCGTCCCAGTCCTGCGTAATAATTGGAAATTTTTCACGCAAATTTTTATTATTGGATTGCTTGAGATAATGAGCAAGTGCTTCATAATCAGGTTTATGAGCAATCCAAATGCCTTTGCAGCCCAAGTTTAGGGCAAGTTGCATATCTGAGAGTCTATCACCGATTACGAATGAATTTTCCATATCGTAATCGGGCTTATCTATATAGCCAGTGAGCATAGCAGTGCCGGGCTTTCTTGTCGGGGATTGCTGATGGGGGAAGGTTTTGTCTATAAAAATGCTATCAAAAAAAATCTGTTCATCAGCTAAAATATTTAACATTTTTTGATGCGGTGCTTCAAAGTCTGCTGTGGGGAAGGAAGGCGTACCGAGCCCATCTTGATTGCTTACCATAACCCACTCGAACGAACCAAGATGTCTAATTTTATGCAAGTTGCGCAATACCTTAGGCAAAAAACGCAATTTTTGTAATGAATCTACTTGAAAATCTTCAGGTGGTTCTTCTATAATTGTACCATCGCGATCTATAAAAAGTATGGGTTTCATTGGAATAAGGATTTAATAATTTTGGATAAAATTTTGTAAAATACGATTGCCAATAGCAGCGCTTTTTTCGGGGTGAAACTGTGTAGCCATAAAATTATCTTTGGCTAAAGCCGCAGAAAAGTTTAAAATATGATGACTTTGCGCTACAGTTTCAACTGCTATTTCGGCATAATAACTATGCACAAAATAGACATAATCTTTGGGTTGAATGCCTTCAAAAAGTGGAATTTTTTCTGGCACAATGGCATTCCAACCCATGTGAGGGATTTTAAAATCACTACCCTTTTGATTTTCAAATTTCTTTACTTTTGTATCAAAAATTCCGAGGCAGGGCGTATCCCCTTCCTCCGAATGCTGACAAAGAAGTTGCATACCCAAACAAATACCTAAAAAAGGCTGTTTGAGCGTCGGTATTTTAAGGTGCAAATCGAGATTTTTAAGGTAAGGCATAGCACTACCCGCATGCCCTACACCAGGGAATATCACACGGTCGGCAGCAGCGATCGTATCCCAATCATTCGTGAGGACAGCACTCGCACCGAGCCGTTCAAGGGCATATTGCACGGATTGTACATTGCCCGCATTGTATTTTATAATGGCTATCAAAAGCGATATATTTTGATGTTGATAATGAATAAGCGAAATGACAAAAATACACAAAAAAATCAAAAATAGGGCAGTCGGTGTAAAAAGCATTTTTATAGCTTTTGACAAACGTACAAACTTGAGTTTTAATCTTGCTCGAGTGGCTCTTCTAATTTGGGGCGATACCGCTCAAACCAATGCTGAAAAACGAGCATTGCCCACACTCGATTTTGGTCTATATTTTTGCCTTCGAGGGCTTGCGCTTTGAGCTTTTGCACCGCTTCGACCTCGAAAATCCCCTGCGCTTCGATGCTATCAGCATCAAAATACTTATCTAAAAGCGGTTTGAGCACGGTTTGAAAGCCTTTTAAAAGTGGCACATCAAAGCCATGCTTGGCGCGATTGTAGAGTTTCTCGGGCAGAATAGGACGAAACGCATCTTGCAAAATGCGTTTTTTGATTTTTTTATTGATTTTGAAATCCGAAGAGATAGAAAAGGCAAACTCTACTAATCGGTGGTCTAAAAAGGGCACACGTACCTCAAGGCTCGAGGCCATAGACATGCTATCGGCTTTGGTGAGCATATCGTTGGGCAGCAAAAGGTGCATATCGGCGTAAAGCATATCGTTCATATCGCCCTTTTCGAGGAGGTGCTTCGTGTAATGGGATTGCATCTCGCGATAAGTTGCCGTAGCGATGCGGGCTTGGGTTTGCTTGCCAAAAAGCGATTGCACTTCGGCTTCGGAGGCAAAGGTAGAAAGCCACCAATAACGCTCATGCGTATCGAGGTGAGCGGCTTGGGCAAAGCGGTGCATCTGCCGAAATTTATTAGATAAAAATCCGTTGCGCGACTTAGGTAATTTCTCGAGGAGTCCGACGTTGGCTTTGAGCAAATTTTCTATCATACCGCCCTGCCGCACTCGATATTCGCCAGCATATTTATTGTAACCTGCAAAAATCTCATCGCTCCCATCACCTGAAAGGGCTACTGTAGCTACTGCCCTTGTTTTTTGGCTCAAAAGATAAAACGGAATTGCCGAAGAGTCTGCAAAAGGTTCTGAAAGCGAAGGGAGCATCTGCTCTACGGCAGCAAAAATATCCTGATTGCTGAGCTTAAAAACACGGTGCTGCGTTTTGAAAGTTTTAGCGACAAGCTCGGCATAGGCTGTTTCATCAAAGAGTGGCTCGTCTTCGTAGCCAATAGAAAATGTATTGAGCTGCGAAGTATGGCGGCTTGCCATAGCAACTACAGCCGAGGAATCCGTCCCGCCACTAAGAAAGGCAGCAATCGGCACGTCAGCCACTAAACGCAGACGTACGGCATCTTCAAAAATTTCGAGGAGCTGTTTTTTGGCCGTTTCATAATCCCGAATTGGATAGTTTTGATTTTTATAATAATTCGGAATTTCATAAAAAGATTGTATCTCGAGTTTGCGCTTGCGCACACGCATGCTATGCCCTGGCTCGAGCTTATAAATATTTTTGAGTATGCTATGCGGTGCGGGCACGTAGTGCAGTTGGAAGTAGAGTTGTAGGGCTTCAAAATTGAGCACTTTGGGGAGGTTATAAGTCAGTAGTGCGTCCATTTCGGAAGCAAATACAAACTTATCCTCATCTTGGTAGTAGTATAATGGCTTAATGCCAAATCTATCACGGGCGATAAAAATGCTATTTTCTTGCTTATCGTATATCGCAAAAGCAAAAAAACCATTGAGTTTTTGTAGGCACTTTTCACCTTCTTCTATGTAAAGTTTGAGTAGCACCTCTGTATCCGAATCAGAAAAAAAGTTATACCCTTTGGCTATAAGTTCATTTTTGAGGCTTTGATAATTGAATATTTCACCATTAAAAACCAATACATAGCGGTCGCTTTCGTCTTGCATAGGCTGAGAAGCATCGCTCGAGAGGTCGATAATAGCCAAACGGCGATGCCCTAAGCCCACAAAATAATCACTAAAAATTCGCCCGCTATCCGGACCACGATGCTCGAGCGCATCAGTAGCCGCTTGCAAACGCACAATATGAAAACGTCCTATTTCGTTGAAAGCAAAAACGCCCGTAATTCCACACATAAAAACTACCTAAAATTGATAAAAAATACGAAAATATAGTTTGCAATATATAAAAGTATTTTGTAAATTACGATTATCTTGCCTACAAATTAGCCTTTTGGAATTAGAAATAACCTGTCTCTCGGACATTTTATTTCTAATTCTGAAAGATAATCATCTTGAATACATTGATTTTTTATTTGACAACACAAAAAATGCGTTTGAAAAGAAATAAAACCAAAAAAACAATACGCCGTTTGGCTTATTTGCTGGGGAGTGGTGTGCTTGCGCTCAATGCCATTGCTTTTATGCAGGCTTATAGTTTTACACATTTTCGAAAAACTGATGCCCTTGTTGTTAAAGCAAAGCCGGAGAAGATGTCTTTATTAGCTAAGATTAAAACTATTTTTTTGGGTATTAGCGTCTATCAATATCCTAATTTGGCAAAACCTCCTGTAAACTTTCAGACTATTTTATTAGAAAATTCTCAGGGTAATCTATTGGAGGCTTGGCATTTAAAAAAGTCTAAGCCTAAGGGTTGTTTTTTGACTTTTCACGGTTATAATGGGCGCAAATCTAATGTACTGCCGGAGGCTTTAGCTTTTTATGAAATGGGATATGATGTACTTATGGTAGATTTATCTGCTCATGGGGGTTCGGAAGGTCATCGCTGTACGCTTGGTTTTCATGAAGCGCATGAAGTTAAATTATTTTTTGATTGGGCAGAACATTATTATGAGCGAGGTTTTCCTATTCATATTTTTGCACCTTCTATGGGGGCGGCAGCTGTTATGCGAGCCACATCGGAGCGTATGATACAACCCCGAACGCTTATCCTCGAATGCCCTTTTGCACGTTTAGAAGATGCGCTTCAAAATCGTTTTGCTTTGATGGGATTACCCCCTTTTCCTTTTGTGCAACTACTTTTATTTTGGGGTGGCGTTCAAAATAATTTTAAGGGTTTTGCGCATCAGCCTGCTGCCTATGCCAAAGAAATAGAAGTACCACTTTTACTTTTTTATGGTGCAAAAGACCAAAGGGTGCGTGCAGATGAGATTCAACTTATTTTTGAAAATTGGAAAGGTAATAAAAAGCGACAATATACCTTTGCAGAGGCTGCTCATGAGTCTTACTTACTAAAAAATCCTGAAAAATGGCTTAGTGAAGTTTCTGATTTTTTACCTTAGTTTTTATTTTCATACAAAGCGAAGAAATATGACTACCACTAATTACGCCCTTTATTTTGCACAGCCTCTTTGCGGTGTGTGCGAGCAGCTTGCACCGCAGCTCGAGGAGTTATTCGCACGTCGCTATCCCCTGCTTACTTTTGAGCAAATTGTTATGCGTGAGCAAGTAGAGCGCAGTGCTTCGCATCAAGTTTTTGTAGCGCCTGCTTTGCTTGTATTTTTTGATGGAAAAGAAATGCTACGTTTTGCACGGCATTTTTCACTTTATGAAGTAGAGCAATCCCTCGATAGATTGTATCAACTTTATTATGATGCCTGAGTCTATGCTATATAAAAATGGGCTTAGAAATAACATTTTTTTGAGCAATATTATTTCTGGCTGGAGAATGTTTAGTTGTATAACAGAAATTCATGGTTTTTTGCTTAGATTTGCAATGCGTCATACTCCATGTAGAAATAACATTCCTTTGAGAACTGTTAGTTCGAAGCAGTATTAGCTTAGGTATTTTCCGAACTAAATCAAACTTTACTACATAATCATTGTATGAATTTTCGCGACATTTTAGACACGGAGTTTCATCATAATAGCGTGCTAACTTGGTTGCAGGCTTTAGGTGTGCTTGCTTTTATTATAACTTTTATTGTTATTTTGTTTTACCTTACAAGGCATTTGATACGTAAGGTACTCGTTTATTGGGGTGTAAAATTTAATGAAAAAGTTATTGAGCGTGCAAATAAGCCGCTTCTTATGTACACGGTTTTCTTGGCAGTAGAAATAAGCGCGCGTACTGTTTTGGAGTTTCCAGAAAGTTCTAATTTTCAACAAAGATTAGACAATACTATTTATACACTGCTAACGCTTAATACGGCATGGCTGATTGTTAGGATATTAGAGGTGGTAGTCGAGCGTTATTTGCTACCGCTTACGCACAAAAATAATTCTCGTTATACGTGGCTTATTCCTATTATAAAGCGTATTATCAAAACATTGATATGGTCTATTGCTATTATTGAGGCTTTGAGCAATGCGGGTTATGACGTAGCTGCTTTGCTTACGGGCTTAGGCATAGGTGGTATTGCCATTGCCATTGCGGCTAAAAGTACGCTTATGAATATTATAGGCGGTATTTATATTCTTTTTGTTCAACCTTTTCGTATTGGCGACCGTATTTTGATTGATAATTATGATGGTATAGTTGAAGATATTGGATTGAGTACTACTTTTGTGCGTCGTTTTATAGATAACACGGTAATTGCTATTCCTAATAAAATTTTTAGCGATACAGAAGTTGTAAATATCACACGTGCTGATGGCGTACGCTGTACTTTTATTTTACACTTACCGCTTAAAACAGAAGCAATAAAGTTGCATAATGCTGTGGCGCACTGCGAACAGGCGATAGCAGAGGCTGAAAGTACAAAAGAAAAGCATTTTGTAGGCATAAAGAAAATTGGTGATTTTGGTATCGAGTTAGAAGTTATTTTTTATGCTTTGCCGAGTTTTGGAGTTTGGAAAGCACGTACGGAGGTAGCAACGAAAATTTTAGCAGCCTTTCAAAAAGAAGGGATTGGGTTACTTATTAAATCTTGGGCAGCCGATGGGTTTAATTATCAGCCTGAAATAGTACTGCTCGATGAAGACAAAATTAAAGCTAAAAAATTAGCCGATAAAGGCATTCACCAGAAACAAGAGGACGACGACTTTGGGTTTTGATAAAAGCCCACACTACTGTACATTTTTGCATAGGGTGGGGTTTGCAAACCTCACCCTATGCAAAAATGGGCTTAGAAATAACATTTCTTTGAGAAATGTTATTTCTAAAATATACCTGTGATACACACTTTTGAGCACTTGAGTAGTTACAAATTTTGGTAGTCTTAAAGATGTAATGCTCAAAGTCTTTCAAAACTAACAGTTCTCAAAGAACTGTTAGTTCTAAGCATTACTTGTTATACACTACCCAAATTTTTATAGGAGCTATTATTTCATTGCTTCTGTAAAAATTCGTACATTTTCTTGCATCATACCGATATAATTAGATGCTTTTCCATCGCCCAAAGCATCGGCATAAAGTTCGCCACCGATGCGCAAATTATGCCCTTTAGCTTGGCAGCCCTCCAAAACAGCTTGTAAATCTCGCTTAGAAACAGAAGTTTCGATAAAAATTGCGGGTACTTTTCGTTCAATGATAAAAGCTACCAATTCGTTTACATCACGTAAGCTGGATTCTGTTACAGTAGATATACCGAGAAGTCCACGCACTTCAACGCCATACCTTGCACCAAAATAAAAAAAAGCATCGTGAGAAGTTATAAGCAAACGCCGCGAGGTCGGAATCTCACCGACTGCCTCGTGAATATAGCTTTCTAATGCTTGTAAATCTTTAAGATAGGCACGCTCTCTCTGCTTAAAATAGGTTGCCGCCGAGGGGGCTAATGCCTGTAGCTCTTGGCTGACGTGCTGGGCGGCAAGTTGCCAAAGTTTTGCATCAAACCAAATATGGGGGTCGTAATAATCCTTACCGATTATACGCAAAGAATCTTTTGGAATTATGTCTGATACGGCAAAAACAGGTTTTTTTGTAGCCATTTTTTCTAAAATATCGCCCATTTTGCCCTCGAGTGCAAGTCCATTATAAAATATTACATCGGCATCTGCAAGTTTGTCTAAGTCGCCTGCTGAGGCTTTATAAAGGTGAGGATCTATGCCCGCGCCCATGAGTGAGACAACTTCTGCGGAATCGCCAGCTATGGTCTTGACAAGGTCGGCTACAATATTTGTAGTACAGGTGATACGTAGTTTTGTAGATTGTAAATCAGCATTTTGAGACGCGCTTTCACAAGAAATAAGGGCTAATAAGCCCAGCATAGCGCAGAGGAAAAGGTAAGGGTATTTCAAAACAAACTATTTTTTAGTGTTTATATAATAAATTTTTAGGCAAACTTAAAAATAAAACGGCAGACTTCAAAAAAAGTTAGAAATAAGCATATACAAACATATCTAAAAATTTTAATTTAATTGTTTAAATTGTCTTACAGACCATAAACCTAAGCTTTCAACAAGCTGTTTATAAAGTGCATAACAGCAGATAGCGATGAGCAATCCCTTTGCTTTGATTATTTAAAATGATTATAAATACGAAAATAGATTATCAAAATCTTTCCAAAATTGCGTTAGCTGTTGTATTTTTGTTTTTAAAATTAGCATATACTATGACAATACATTTTCGAGTTCTGAGTATTTCTTACCACACGGCAGATGTCGAGACGCGCGAAAAATGCGCTTTAAACGATAATCAAATACGAGATTTGCTTTTCAAGTTGCGAGAGATGCTTGCTATTGAAGAGTCTCTTGTGCTTTCCACTTGTAATCGAACCGAAATTTATTATCAATCTGATACAGATTTGAGTTTAGAAGTTGTAAAAATTCTTTTAGCTCAAAAAGGTAGTATAGAAAAGGCAGAAGCACTATTGCCTTATTTCAAGGTTTTGAACGAGAGTGAAGCGGCAGTGCGGCATCTTTTCGAGGTTTCAATGGGCTTAGATTCACAAGTGATAGGCGATTTGCAGATTAGCAATCAAGTCAAAAAAGCTTATCAAGCGGCAGCTGATGCGCAAATGGCGGGTCCTTTTTTGCATAGATTGATGCACACGATTTTCTATACAAATAAGCGGGTGAGCCAAGAGACTTCATTCCGCGATGGTGCTGCTTCTGTGTCTTATACCGCAGCCGAGCTTACGGGTGAGCTGGCAGCTATGTTTTCAGATCCGCAGGTACTTGTTATTGGTACAGGCGAAATAGGCATTGATACGGTACGCAATCTTCAAAATACAAATATTCAAAAAGTATGGATTGCCAATCGCACGGAGGAGAAAGCACGGAGAATTGCTGCTGAAACGGGCTATACACACCTGCCATTTTCAGAAATAGCAGATGCAATTAAAAAATCAGACGTTATTATATGCTCTGTAGCGCGCCAGGAGCCATTTATACAGAAAACTGATGTAGAAGCCTGTGAAATTTTGGCTTTTAAGCATTTTATAGATCTTTCTATTCCACGTAGCATTGCGCCTGATATTGAAGAAGTCGCTGGTGCTGTGCTTTATAATATCGATGAGATTAGTCGTAGGGTAAATGAAACTATTCAAAAACGAAAAGCATCGATGCCTAAGGTCAGAGAAATCATCGAAGAAGCCCTTGAAGGCTTTTCAGATTGGACAAAAGAAATGCTTGTATCTCCTGCTATTCAGCAACTCAAAAATACATTAGAACAAATCAGGAAAGAGGAGATGGGGCGATACCTTAAAAATGCTGAGGCTGAAGAGTACGAAAAAATAGATCGTATTACGAAAAGCATGATGCAAAAAATTATTAAACTTCCTGTGCTACAACTTAAAGCTGCTTGCAAAAGAGGTGAAGCCGAAACGCTTGTTGATGTGCTCAACAACCTCTTTAACCTCGAGGCACAAGAAGAGGTAGAGGTTACAAAGTAAATGAAAGGCAGTATCAAATATGATCATAATTAGCCCAGCAATAAGATTTCTTTAAGAAATCTTATTGCTGGGCTAAATTTCTGATAGGGTGGGGTTTGTTGTTATTTTTTGTTCATTTCAGTATTTGAATTTACTTTTCACCTAAATAGTACATCAATTTTTTACGCAATACTTCCTTTTCAAAAGGTTTGGCGATATAGTCGTCCATACCAGCAGCGAGACAGCGGTCAGATTCTCCTTTGAGTGCGGAGGCTGTCATAGCGATAATGGGAATATCTGCTGTATGCTTATCTCGAATTTCTCGTGTAGCTTGATAGCCGTCCATTTCGGGCATGTGAACGTCCATCAAAATCAAATCATAATTTCCAGTAGCCATTTTACTTACTGCTTCTGCACCGTTATTGGCAACATCTACTTTATAGTTCCATTTTTTTAGCATAGTAAGTACTAACATTTGATTGATTTCGTTGTCCTCTGCGAGTAGAATACGATTATTTATAGAAGGCTGGCGTGCAGCATCGATATGCTGTTGTAAAATATTGGGAATCTGCCCCGTGCTTACTTTTTTGCGTAATTGTGTAGCTCGCTTTGCTGCATCAACTTTGCGATATGGAATTTGAAAAGCAAAAGTACTACCTTCACCAATTTTACTTTTTACATACAAACGACCGCCTTGCAACTCGACAAGCTGCTTACTAATAGCTAAACCTAAGCCTGTACCGCCATATTTGCGTGTTGTATCGCTACTTGCTTGAGTAAACATCGAGAATATATCATCAATTTTATCTGCAGAAATGCCTATACCCGTATCTTTTACATAAAACTGAAGTTCTATATGCTGGGAATCTTCTTCCAAAAGCTCGATACCAAGCGTAATACTTCCAGACTCTGTAAACTTTACGGCATTGCTATATAGATTCAGCAAAACTTGTTTTAAGCGCACAGAGTCTCCCAAAAATTTAGCAGGCACTTCTGGACTTATGATTTTCTTTATTTCTAAATTTTTTTGTGAGGTGCGCACTCTGAGGCTACCTAATATACCCTCTATGATAGGTTCAAGTTCAATGAGGCTTTCTTCTATGTCGAGTTTTCCTGATTCTATTTTCGCCAAATCAAGAATATCATTGATAATAACGAGTAGGTGGTCGGCAGAGCTTTTGATAGAACTGAGGTAGCGTTTTTGTTCATTATCGAGTGAAGTATCGAGCAAAAGTTCGACCATACCAAAAACACCATTCATAGGTGTTCGAATTTCGTGGCTCATATTCGCTAAAAACTGTTCTTTGGCTTTTGCTGACTGCTCTGCTTGCTCTTTGGCGAGCACCAGTGCCATATTTTGTTGCTCTATTTGGGAGAGCATTTCATCAAAATTATTGATAAGCGTACCGATTTCGTCTTTTCTATCGCTATCTATGCGAAAGGAGTAGTCTTTTTCTTCGGATATTTTTCGTGTTGTTTCGGCAAGGCTTAATATTGGTTCTGAAATAATTCTTTGCAGATTAAGTGCAAGCAAATAAGTAACAAAAAGCATAGCAATAAAAATAACTAATAGCACCAATCCATACTGATAGAGGCGTTCGTAGAAAGAGTTTATCGTACTCCTGAGATAAATTGTAGCAAATTTTCCTCCTGTTTCATTGGGTTGTAGGTAGTAAACCTCTAAATAGTTTTCAGAAAAATTAATATCGCTTATTGTAGGTTCGCGATATACTGGTTTTATAGGTTTTGAATTTTGAGGATAGGAATAGGTAGCAAATATTTGATTGGCAGAGTCGAAAATGCAGGCAGCTAATATTTGTCTATCTGATCCAAGTATTTCACGTAAATTTAGTTCTGCACTCTCGGGGTAGTTATTGGCTATGGTAATGACGTTGTTGTTGCCGATAACTTCTGCTTTATCAATTAAATTTTCGACCATTTTATTTTGGTGGCTAAAAATTTCATAAATTACAGAAGCCGTAAAGGCAAGCAGTAATGCAATGCTACTTACAGTCATTATTACAAATATGACTTTTGTTCGAATAGATTGATTTTTTAAAATAGCCATTTATACACTTTTTGCGTTTTTATTGTGTGTTTTAAATTGTTATATTTTTACACCTAAATTTAAGCATTAGCAACAAAACTTATCGAAGCTGTTTAAAAACATTTCTTAAAACGCAATAAAATTAGCTTTTACAATAGCCACAGCTCTACATTTACTTGTATGCTTTTGTAAGGCATTTTTCAACCACCCCTTAGTCCCCTCCTTGAAAAGGAGGGGAGTTTTGAGCTCCCCTCCCAAGATTAGGAGGGGCTGGGGGTGGTTGAAGGCTACATCTAAGAGGTAGAATTTTATTTTAACATAGTTTTTTAAACAGCTTCATCATATAAATTCAATGTTTGATGCAGCTTACTCACAGACTTTACAAGGCACTATATCTGTAGCGTGCCTTAAAATGGCTGCACTTATCGTAATTCCAATATGCTTGGCAGCATCTATGCTTGCTTCAATACGATAACTCTCTACGGATTTAAAGTTGAAAATGCCTCCATTTTCACAAAAATTTGGAATGCCATCGCCTACTGTGAGCGTTGGATATTGCCTAAAATATTGTAAAATTTCGGCAATGTTATCTTTTTCGGAATGTGCAATAAATACGATGTGGCACTTCCAAAGCTCGTTTGCTACTTTTGCGCGTTTAATTTGCCAATATCTACCGTTGAGTTGTTGGTTTTCAAGTACCCTATCCATTTGGTCTCCAAATGGATCTTTTCCTAATATACCGATGCGAATGCGCTCGGTTGGCGTTTCGAAAGCATACTCTGGGAAGCTCACATATTTCATCAGTGTGAGAATAAAAGCAGCTTTCATTTCATAAGGCGTTTGTGCTTTTGCAGGCAGTAGTGTGCATAAAGAAAAGCTTATAAGCAGTAGGCTTCGTATCGCTATTTGCATTCGTTATTATTTTTTTTGTCTTATTTGAATTTCTACACCTTCGGGTGAGGTCTCACTTTTTAAGCCCAAATCTTCGGGTGATGCAAGGGCTAAAATACGAATTTTTTCTGTATTATCAATTCTCTTTTGCAAATAGCGATGTATGCGTTGTAATCTTTTTGCAGCTGCTCTTCGGTTATCATCTGTTGCGCTTGAGACAAAAGCTAAAATATCTAATGTACAAGAAGGTTCTTTATTGATAAAATCAGCAATTTCTTGTAAAGATTGCTTTTGCGTACGGCTAATTCTCGCACGCTTAGGATTAGTAAAAAGAAGTTGGTGCTTGGCAATAAGCCTACTTATTTCCCATAACTCTGCCCATTCGATAGGTTGCTCTTCTGAGTGAGATTTTAGATAGCTCAACTCTGCATTTTGTAGGCTATCAATGCGTTTAAAAAAGAGGTCAGGGTCGCTATTAGGATCTTGAATAAGACTATCTATTTGGCGGCTTATACGCACATATTTTTCTCTTGGTTCGCCTTCATCAGCATCTGGAAGGGCCGGAATCTCTACAGCATCGAGGGGAGTGGTAGCTTTGGGTAATACTTTGTCAAAATCTACGGCAGTATCATTGCTATTGATAAGATGTTCAATAAACTCACCCAAAAATTTATATCGTGTACGAATAATATCTACAGGGCGGCTATCTTGCAATTTGACTAAATTATAGCTTACGTATAAAATGCGTGTACGTTGTCCAAGCTCTTCGCCGAGTAGATTTACCTTTTCAAACGCAATTGTTTTATCAATTTCGTAGTAATAGGTATAACGCGGAATAAAAAGCTCAAAAATATATGGGCGAAATGCACCACCACTGACTTCTACTTGATAAAATTCGCCCGCTTGTAAAAACATAAAATAATTGCCTTCCATATCGGGCTGGCTGATGTTATGCTCCTGCGTACCACTTTCAAGGTGTAAAACTTTCAGATGTGTATGCAGGGGCTGTCCATTTTCTTGGGTAAGCAGCTTGCCGCGTACCATAGCCGCAGCCATATCCTTAGGAGCGGCTTCGGAAGTATTGATACCAAAAAATATAAAAAAGGCTATAAAAAGCCACATATAAGGAGCTAAATACATTGAGTAAGTATTTGAGAAAATAAGTAAATCATAAAGTATGCGGATTAGGAATATTGGTTCGTTAGATTTATAACAGCAATTTCTGTACTAAAATTTCAGATATACCTTATCTTTTATCCAAACTAAGGCAAAAAGCCAATTTTTTTTTTAGTTATGGTATAGCGTTTTAGGTGTTTTTAGGTAGGTGCGAAGATATAAGCTGTGTGCTAAGATTTATATGGCTTTTTAGCTCCCACGATTAAAATCGTGGGTTTTACTTGATTAAGCCCATAAATTTATTTGTGAGAGAGCATATTTCCGTATAAAGTTTAGAAGAGCCTTATTATAAAATTAGAAATAACATTTTTTCAAAAAATGTTATTTCTAATTTTATTGCACTCAAAAAAACATACACGCTTCGCCATAAGTATTACACTAAGGATAAGGATTTGTTTGAAAGGTGTGTTAGTTCTAAAATTAAATGCAATTATACACCGTTGCTTGTATCTGCATAAGCAAGCCGCTGGTTGTCTGTGAGGGACGGTGAGGATACTATTTCGCCATCAATTTCTGTGTTGTCTGAGTCAGGATTAACAAGATTAAAGGATTAGCAGGATGGCAAAAATCAAATAAATTCTAAAATGCTGAAAATCTTGATTCTGACAAAAAACATCATCTTCGGGATTGCTCGTGAGATTGCCGATAGCATCGTAGCTGTAAGCAAATTCGCAAATAGTAAGTTGAACTTTATGGCTTATGCTTCCATTTTTTTAATTTAGTAGAATATACCTTAGCATCATCAAAGCCAAGATTAAATATCACTATATAGTGAATGCTATCCATCTTTTCATAGTAAGGTACTTGGTTCATTGGCTCTTCTAAGCCTAATTCTGTA
>JAFIER010000241.1 GCA_020832465.1 Bernardetiaceae bacterium | reverse complement strand
CAGTTTAAAATCAGTGCGTTATGAAAAAATGCCTAATGTCGCTCCGAATTATTTTTTCGTTCCCAAAGATTTTGATGCACAAAAAGGGTATGATAAAGGCTTTAAAATCAATGAATTATTTGTTGTAAATGGAGTAGGTATGACTACTGCCCATGATGAATTTGTTATTCAAGAAAACAAAGCTAAATTGTTAGATTTCTATAAAAAGTTTCAGTTCTCACCGAGAGATGCTGATTTTTTGCATAAAGAGTTCAAAGTACGAAAAAAGACAGGTTGGGATATACTGCAAGGGTATGACAACATTAAAAACGAAACTGATTTAAGTAAATATATTGAACCTATTTCTTATCGTCCTTTTGACAATCGCTTTATTTTTTATGAAGATAAATTAGTTTGGCGTACTGTTAAAAAAGTAATGCAAAACTTTATTAATGGGGAAAATCTGGGTTTAACGCTTTGTAAGCAATTTAAAACGGGCGATAGCTATGCTCATGTGTTTATTTCAAACAAGATTATTGAAAGCTCTTTTGTTTCCAATAGAACCAGCGAAATAACATCAATATTTCCCCTATATCTATATCCTGAACACATAGAGCAACAAAAAACCAATAAAAAGCACCTACTCGATGATTTACAACTTTTAGAGCTGCGCAAAGAAGAGCTTCTCACGCTTATTGAGGGTGCAGAGCCAGCTTTTCGTACCGTCCAAAAAATGTATGAAAATATTGAAAATCCAGATGCAGAAATCAAAGAGCTATATAGTGCGCAAAAAGAAAATCTACAAAAGCTCAAAAATGAACTAAAAAATGTGCTTGATAAACTAAAAAAAGACAATCAAAAAGCAACAAGCATCTCCGAGCTTTTTATACAACAAGAAAAAAAGCCTAACCTAAAAAAAGAAATTGTAGAGAAAATTGCAGCGGGTTTGGGGCTAAGTTTCACACCTGAAAAGGAAAATAAAGAAAATACATTTGCCCCCATAGATATTTTGGATTATATTTATGCTGTGCTTCATTCGCCATCGTACCGGGAGAAGTACAAGGAGTTTTTGAAAATAGATTTTCCAAGAGTGCCTTATCCAAAGGACGCAACTACTTTTTGGAAATTGGTACAGGTAGGCGGCGAATTGCGCCAAATTCATTTATTGGAAACCCCAAAAGTGGAGCAGTTTATTACGCAGTATCCTGTGAGTGGCGACAATGCAGTGGACAAACCCAAATATCAAAAGGGCAGAGTTTATATCAACGAAACCCAATATTTTGATAACGTTCCCCAAGTAGCGTGGGAGTTTTATATCGGTGGCTATCAGCCTGCGCAAAAGTGGCTCAAAGACCGCAAAGGTAGAAAACTCGAGTTTGAGGAGGTTTTACATTATCAAAAAATTATTGTAGCTTTGGCAGAAACAGCACAGCTGATACAGGCAATTGATAAAATTTTGATTGGTAGCTAAGGTTGAATTGTTTTTTTTTGTATATTGGGATTGTATTGAGCCTCAAAGCAAATGTAAAATCTTAAAACAACAGATAATGAGCCAAGAAGAAAAGGAAATCCAAGAACTGGTGCACAAAGTAGAGCGCGAAATGGGATTTAAGAAAGATACCATAGAGTATGATACTGAGGTGAGAGAGGGGAGGCTTGAGGTGGTGGATATTCGTTTGAGTTTTATGTGGGGCGACTTTGACATATCTTATTATCCTCTTTTACATTTACCATACTTAGAAAAGCTATCTATTAGGGGAACATTTTTCACAAAAGGTTTGAATGTACTTACTAGCCTACCCAGATTAAAGTATTTACGCATAGAAAATTGCGAGCGAGGAGATAAGTCTTTTCTTTTAGACCTGACCAATTTAGAATATTTGTGTTCGTATGTTACAGATATTACAGAGAATGAATTAGTGAATTTAACTAATTTGAAAACGTTGCATTTGTTAGTGGACGATGTATCAGACTTATATTTTATACAAAAATATAACAAATTACAAACACTTGTTGCAATAGGACCCTCCACCTTAAAAAATCTTGAATCATTAGCGTACGTTAAAGATACTTTGACAAAATTGGAGTTAAAAATGAATGAATGTACCAATCTTCATTTTTTAGAACCGCTTCAAAATTTGAATGAATTAGGGCTAGATAGCCTCGGGGGCATTGAAGACTTTAAAATACTATCGAGCTTAAAAAAGCTTGAAAAACTATCATTGTATGAAATCAACCATCTATCAGCGCTGACTACTTTAAAAGAATATTCTGGTTTAAAATATCTAACTTTATCTTTTTCACCTGAGAGCACAAAAATCATAGACTTCGTGCCCGATTGGCATCAGCTGGAGCACTTGGTATTTAAAGATACTTATAGAGCAAAAATCAAAATAGAGCGTAATTTCTTTCAGAATCTGAAGCAGCTTCAGACGCTCAAGATGAGTAGTGTGGCATTGGAGGATATTCAGCTACTCTCGGCACTTACTAAGCTAAGTATATTAGATTTGGCAAAAAACCAAATTACTGATGTTACCCCTTTGTCTAATCTAAAAGAATTAGAAGAGTTAAACCTTGCAGAGAACCCCGTAAAGAATATCGATAATTTTAGCTTTTCTAACTTAGCCCGACTAAAAAAACTAAATCTAAAAAATACAGGCTTTACAGCTATGGGTGCTTTGCTCGAGCTGCGCGCATTAGAAGAGTTAGACTTATCAGAAAATCAAATCGCGGAGCTCCCCTCTGATTTATTTAAAAAGCTACCCAATCTCAAAAAACTCTCGCTTCAAGATAATCCTATCCGCAGTATTCCCAAAGAACTTTTTCAAAATGCAGACGAAGAGAAGACCTGCAACAATCTCCGTACTTACTTCCACGATGGCGAAGTGCACGGCTGGGACAAGAATCAGGAGTTAAAAATTATAGTTATTGGCAACGGAGGTGTGGGCAAATCTACGATGGTGAACCGCTTGATAAATAATGAGTTTAACCCCGAGTACGATTCGACGCACGGCATTCACATACAAAATTACGATGCGCTTCAGCCGTATAATATTCAGGTTTGGGACTTTGGGGGGCAGGATATTTATCATGCCACGCATCGGATTTTTATGCAGACCAAAGCCCTCTTTTTAGTGCTCTGGGATTGGAAAACCGAGCAAGAACCCGAACAAATCATCGAGGAAAATGGCAAGGAAAACAAATATGTCAATCATAAATTAGCCTATTGGCTCAGTTATGTGGCGCAGCTGGGTAGGGGTGAAAGCAAGGCACTTCTTGTGCAAACCAAATACGCACGCGACGGGCGCAAATCCGTAGCTGATATCAATGATTTGCGGGCAAAATTTCAGAATATTTTGTTACAGGAGGCTGAAATAAGTATAGATTCTGCCATCAATGATGCCAAAGAAAGTGGATTTTTGCGTTTGAAACGTTGGATTAGAGATGCTATCGAAGACGGTGAAATCTTGCGCCGCGAGGAGTTGCCTAAAAATTGGATTGCGCAGCGCCATACATTTCAAAAAATGCTCACAGAAAAACAACAAAAATATATAGATTATGAATATTTTGAGCAAAATGTGGCTACTCAAGGACAGTTTGATACTCAAGTAGTTTTGCAATGGCTTTCCGACTCGGGGGTTATTTTTTACAACTCATGGCTGGACAAGGGTAAAATTATCATTGACCAAGAGTGGGTAATAGATGCCATATACACACTTTTTGACCGTGAGGAAGTGTATTATGAGTATTTAGAAAACAAAAAAGGCAGGTTTACATTAGAAGACTTAGCCAAAGTATGGCGCAATTTTACCGGAGAGGAGCATCGCATATTTTTGCATTTTATGCTGTCGGCTAAAATTTGCTTTATAGAAGATGAATGGAATTCAACTCACAAAACTTATATTGCACCTGCCTTGCTTCCCGAGAGTGCATCTGAAGGAGTAGCTTCGCATTGGCGCAAAGCAGAGGGTTATTTTGTGCGCTACGATTTAGATTTTTTCCACTACGGACTGATGCAAGATTTTATCGTAACCTTATATAAAAAGCAATATTACGAAAATGAAGTCATATTTAATGTGCAAGAACTTTGGCGTTATGGTGCGCAGGTGTCTTGTCTTGGTTATCTTTATTTGATAGAGGTTTATCCATTAGAAAATCGCATCACTGTAAGGACGGCAGACAAGAAGGTAGAGGTTAAGCCTTTCTTAGACTTTTTGCGCAAACTGTTAATGGAATCATTGAAATTATCTTCACGGGTCAGTTATAGTCTCGATGGGAAGACTTTCAATTCCGATTTTGATAGTTTCAAAGATACGGATATTTATGAGTTGGCTTTTGCAGAGGAAGGGCAGATTACTGTTCAGAATATGGAAAATATGCTCATAAAAATAAATAATATTGAGCAGTTACTAAGAACATTAACACAAGGGCAGAGAGAAATCATTGCAAAGTTAAATACCATTATTTCAGAGTTCAGAACTATCAAGCAAGACCAGAGCCTAGATTTAGAACTAAAAATCGAGAAGCTCGCAAATTTGATAGATAAAACAAGTGTTCAAAACCTCGAGCATTATCAAGAGCAGGCTAAACATTTGCTGGCTAAGTTTGAAGACTTACAAGAAAATAGCCGTAATTTTATGGCTATAGGTTTTTATCTTTTGGATACCCTGCCCATACAAACTGATGAGTTTTCGCCTGCTGTATTGCAGTTTTGTCGTACATTGGAAAATGAGCTACTCGGAGCATTGAAGGCATTTAAAGCACAACAAAATGGAGTTTTTGATAGTAGTGAGGATTTGGACAAAGTTTATAAACAGGTAACTGGCTGGTTTAAAGATTTGATAGAAGGAAAACATATTACGCTCTCACAAGGAAAAGGGATTATAGAACATGCTTTAATTCTGGAGAAGGATTCTCAAAATTTTAAACAGCTCAAAGATTTTTTAATGATAGGCAGAGCCTCCGACGAAAGTCTCAAGCAAGCCATTTCTGTGATTAACCAAATTGTAGATAAAAAAGGTAAGGACTACCGCAACAAATCTGCCCATACCGAGCCATTAGGCAAACAAGAGGCGGAAGATTGTAAGCAACTGGTCATAAATGCCCTGAACTTGTGGCTCGAAGCCTCTCAAAAATAGAAATAACTTTATGATATGAGTACAATAATGCCTCACTAATCTCAATCAACACTATGTCTCTTACCGAAACAGCACAGCTGATACAGGCAATTGATAAAATCGAGATTGAGTGAGAGTTTTTTTTAGATGTTAAAATTTCTAAATTGATTGCGCTGGATTTGTTTTTTGAGGTGGGAATGGGTATTATTGGTTTTTGATTTAAAAGTGCGCATAAGTGGCTTGTTTGGGTAGTTGTGCGCACTTTAGTTCGTATAACTATATGTTGGCGGTAAGTTTAAAAAACAGTAAATTAAAAAGAAGCAAGTAAAAGAAATCAGTAACAATGAGATATTTAATAATTCTTTTAGCATTTTTTTCTTGTAACAAAGAAGATAATGTAGTTGATGTGAAAACAGAACCAGCTTATAAAATCACAAAAAACATAAGCTATAATGGTGTTTCTGTAAATGTAATAATTGACAAACCCGAAGGGAGTGAGTTTGATGTTTTAATGGTATTTCACGGCACTGTAGATTTTGACAATTTGATATTACAAGCAGCAGAAAACACCCTAAATGTTTTTAAGGGTTTACTTGACAATAAAAATCTTATGATTATTAGTGTTGCCTATCCTGAAGAAAATCTACTTTTCGGAGAAAATATTCAGCATTGTGAAGCAGCTTTGTTATGGCTAAAAAATAACGCTCAGTCTGAAATAGGCGTTGACATAAAAAAGATTTTTTTAGCAGGGCATTCTCAAGGTGGTTATTTAGTAACTCGCCTAAATACAATGCACCAAACAAATGGCGTAATTGCCAATGCACCCGGACCATTAAACCTTCTTTACAGATGTGGACTTGAAGAAAATGGAGAAGCACCAAATAGTCAGCAATGTACACTTTTAAGAAATTATTATGGGACAACAACAGCAAACCCAAATGCTTATTTTGAAAGATCGTTATTGAATTTTACAAATGGATTTAAGTCTGATATTTTATTTGTTCAAGGGCTTAACGACTCACCAATACAAATGCATTCTTGGCCTATGTTTAAAGATGACTTAATCAATTGTAACTCTTGTCAGGACATTCAATTTTTAGAATTAGCAGGCCTTGGACACAATGCTTTGTTTAATAGCCCGCAAGCCAAAACAAAGTTTAATACCTTCATAAACAGCAGATGATGGGAGTAAATGAAAAACCTACCGCTAACAGCCGTTTTGCAAAAGCGGGGGTTTGGTGCTTCTATGACAGTGAAGTGCTAAATCCAAGCTTTGTGCATCTAATGAAATTTAGTGCTAAAAATCCCCGCCTTCGCAAAGCGGCAAAACCGTTGGTGGCAAGTGTAACGGACACCCAAGAGAAATGAACAACACAGAGACAAAATATTATTTAGGTGGTTACTACTTGACAAAGCTCAAACCCAAAAATTATGGGGACAGTAAAGGTGATTTTATACATACTTGTAGCGAGTGTATAAATGACCATATACTTGACATTTGGTCTTACAGTTGGACAACAGACAACAATAAACAGATAGACGAAATAAAAAAGAATTACCACTTTACAGACCAGCAAATAGATGAGATTAGAAACTGGGTTGACAATAAATTCAATGATAACAAAATTGGCTTTTTAAATGTGTTTACAGACTTGCAGACGGCAATAGAATACAAAGACAGGTTCTTTTCTCAATTAGACGACATTAAAATATTTGCATTATACTTTGACGCCAAAGAACGTGCAGACATTCTTGAAGAGTTCAAGCCACAATCCGAAAAAATGGGCGATATTGGTCTTCGGCTAATACTTTTAAAAGAAATTGAAGAAAACGAAAACGAAGTATTTATCGGGTTTGATTACATTGGAATTGAAATTGGTGGTATTTTTCATACATTTCATTGCCACGACATTGGGAAAGAACTTTCAGACAAATTTGGTTTGACTTTAAACAATTTCGGTTTGTTCGATAGTAACGTAAACTCAAAACAAGTTCTTGACTATTTGAACGATGAAGAAAACGGTTGTGAACCTGTTCCGTGGTTTATTGTAAAGACCAAACTTGTAACGAATGAATAGAACACCAGCCACCAACAGCCGTTTTGCAAAAGCGGGGATTTTGTACTTCTATGACGACAGTGGTGAAGTGCTAAACTCAATTTTGTGCATCTAATCTAATGAAGTTTAGGGCTAAAAAAAAAACTGCCTGCGAGTAGCTGTAAAATATTACATCTAAATTTAAATGAATAATAAGAAGCGTATTTTACGAGTTATCATATTAACACCCTTTATTGTATTGTGTGTTACAGTCATTGTTTTATCAATTAAATATTCGCCAATCTACGTTTATCGGCTGATAACAATGAATGTAGCAGATGTTTACGATTATAAACACTTTGAAAATCACAAGATTCAGGAATCCAAAAGTGCCCATACATTTATTTCTCAGCCTAAGGAGAAATATGTTGAGTCTTTATTCGAAGAGCTGGTAACTAAAACTGGATTTAATAGTTTTGAAGCATGGGCAATTGAATCTCAAACTACTGCTCTTATTGTTATAGAAAAAGATACAATTATCTATGAAAAATATTTTAATGGTTTTAGCAGGGATTCATATTTTCATTCTCAATCTATGGCAAAGTCGTTTTTATCATTTTTGATTGGAGCTGCCATTGATGATGGTCTAATCAAAAGCGTAGATGACCCATTAACAAATTATATCCCAGAACTTTTGGAACGTGACCCACGCTTCCAAAAAATTTCTATTAAACACTTACTTGAAATGCGTTCCGGACTTGCATATAATACAAGCCTTATACCTTTTACCAACATTCACACACCTTGGCATGATGAGGCTGTGGGTTATTACCACCCCAATGTTCGTAAACTAATACTTGAGAATGTAAAAATTTCATCTGCGCCCGGAAAAGATTTTCAATATTCTAATTACAACACAAGCTATTTAGGATTAATTATTGAAAGAGCTACTAATCTGACCGTATCTAATTATCTTGAGCAAAAATTGTGGTCAAAAATAATGGAATATGATGCTCTTTTCTCTGTAGATAGTAAAGAATCTAATTTTGAATATATGCCAAGTCGTTTAGTTGCT